>JAQYWP010000126.1 GCA_029379285.1 Rhizonema sp. PD38 | reverse complement strand
GATTCTTTCGGAGGGAAACCAACGCCCTTCGGGTGACGCTCGTTCCGACGCTCGTGCCTCGCTAACGCTGCGCTAACGTCGCTAACGCTACCGCTGACGCTCGTTCGCCTTTGGCGTCTCCCCTTGGGAGAAGACTCGCTAACGCTTCGAAGATCGCTAACGCCAGTCGCCGTGAGTTCGGGCTAACCCTCCTGCAGCGCTGGTCTCACCAAATGCCTACGGAGGGAAACCCCCCCTGCAGCACTGGCTCCTCCTCCGAACTGTCCTCAACTACGAACCTATTTTTTATTTATAACTCATTGACCGAACATGCCCTCAATCGATATGACATACTCCTGAAGTCAAATACGGTTAATCTATTGACTTAGTGTAATTAAAAGGTAAACTTGAAAAGTTACTAGGTTAATTTGACCTGAACTGCTAACTGCAATCAATCTTGATACCTGGAATTCACAATGCTAGAAGATGATCTTGGACTGGAAGTAACAACAGACTCAAGTGAGGCGATCGCCGCCATCAACCGCTTCACCGAGCAAGCCCTCGGTTACGGTAAAGATGCCCTTACTGTCCTTCAAGAAGGGATTGCGGCAGATCCAACCTGTGCGATGCTTCATGCTTATGCTGCTGCCCATTTCTTCTCGCAGGAAAACGCGACAGATTGGAAAAAAGCCACGCCTCACTTACAAGTAGCGCAACAGCATTTAGGAAAAATTACCCAGCGAGAGCAGTTGTATGTTCAGGGAATCACAGCTTGGGCAAAGGGAGAGATTGACAGAGCGATCGCACTACACGAAGAAATTGCCCAAAACTTTCCGCGTGACTTAATTTCCGTTCAACAAGCGCAGTATCACTACTTCTACTTGGGTGAAAAAGAGAGATTACTGAAAATTGCCGAAAAAGTTGTACCTGCCAATCGAGATAATCATTACCTGTACGGCATGGTAGCATTTGGTTTAGAACAGTGCCATCGGCTCAAACAAGCAGAAGCAGTTGGTCGCATGGCAACTGAGATGAATCGGTTCGATCCTTGGGCACATCATGCAGTGGCTCATGTCATGGAAACTCAGAAACGAGTAGATGAAGGTATTGCTTGGATGGAGAGTCTTGCTGATGCCTGGGAAAACTGTAACTCCATGCTGTACACGCACAATTGGTGGCACGTTGCACTGTATTACCTGGAAAGAGACGATGAACAAAAGGTTTTGACGCTTTATGATACCCGCGTTTGGGGTTCTGCTCAAAAGGAATCTCCTAAAGATCAGGTAGGTGCGATCGCACTGTTATTACGCCTGGAATTGCAAGGGTATGATGTCGGCAACCGTTGGCTTGAGTTGAGTTCTCATCTTCTCCCTCGTCTACACGAACATGCACTAGCCTTTCACGACTTGCATTACCTCTACGCCTTAGCTAAAGCGGGACGCAGCGATTGGCTGCAACAGATGCAGTTGAGTATGCACAAACATAGTGAAACTGTCAACTCCTTTCTTCGTTGGAAATGGTCATTGGCAATTCCCGCAGCGAGAGGGATGATTGCTCACGCTAAAGGTGACTGGTTGACAGCGATCGCTCTCCTAAAACCTGTTTTACCCCATTTACATGAAATAGGTGGCAGCCATGCCCAACGAGTTTTGTTTGAGCAAGTTTATTTAGACGCTTTATTACGAACTGAAAAGGTGAACAGGATAAATCGCACACATAAAGCAAAAATGCCTGTAATATCCAGTTTCCAAAATCATTTATCATTCTCTTGAGCTACTACATGGCCTATATTTGCAAAAAGTGTTTCTAGTACAGGGAGACAGCAGAGAAGAATACATATATCGCTGTTTAGTTATCTGCACTGCACTGCACTATACTATACTATAGTGGTTCTCGTTTTAGTCACATAAAAAATGTCCTCATCCCGCGAAGTCTTGGGGGCGGAAGCTTCCGTCCCCAGAGCTTCGCGCCTTGTAGGGCACCCCTCACACATGCGATTAGGAGAGGGGCTTTCAAAGAGAGGGCAAGAGTGTATGGGACTTGACTGAGAACGGCTATAATTAGGCGATCGCTATTTTGCTTTCTCCTAAACTCTCTGATGCCATGAGGCGGTGTCGTATGCAGTGAGTTTCTTTCTATACAACTTCATCTAAAAATAAGACAACTTGTTTACATATTTGAAGATTTTATGCTACTCTGCTTTCTTTAGATCATTAATGTATAGCATCGAATTTTATTGTCTTTTTGAAGTACAATTTCCATAGACGCTGTCTAAAAATAAAACAAACTCAAACACAACCCCAACCATCAACCCCAGAATCTGCTACTAACACCCCAGTAAATTCCACTAGTCGTTAACTCCTAGAACATCTGAAAACCACTGGCAAATTGGAAGGTGATGATTTAGAAGATATATCTGCGGTTAGTCATTGCTACCCTTGGTAAAGCCAATTTTGATTATGATTGTAATCATGCGTAATTAGTTTACTATTCGTCAGCATGTAAAATATAAAATGAAAAAGCAGTGATAAAGATGAAATATGACTACTAAAGAATTATTAATCCAAGAAATAGAAGCTTTACCACCAGAATTACTCGCAGAAGCACTTAATTTGATTCGAGAAATCAAAACTGATCATACAAAAAAACAGTCAAGTAAAAATAACTTACGCGGTTCTACAGCTGAAGATTTATTAGAATTTGCAGGAACTTGGTCAGGTGATGATATTAGAGAATGTCTTCAGCTTGTTCATGATACTCGTATGCCACTGGAATTTTAAAATGTATTTGCTTGACACAAATCATTGCATTTTTTTGATAGAAGGTGAACCAAAAGTTGTCAATTACTTTCGGGAACTAGGTAAGGTTACACTCGCCACCAGTGGCATTGTCGCAGGTGAACTCAGATTCATGGCACAAAACTCCTAACAAAAAACTGCAAATCTCATCAAAATTTGCACATTCCTCAACCGAATAGATATTTATCCAATTGATCATGAGACAGCAGAAATTTACGGAGATTTCAAGTCTGAAATTATTAAAAGATTTGCAGTAAAAGAAAAGAGTAAACGCAAAACAGATCAACTAAAAGAAATTGTTATTAGTGAAAATGACCTGTGGATTGCGGCTACAGCTTTACGCCATTTATTAGTTCTCGTTACATCAGATAGTGATTTTCAAAGAATGCGTCAAGCCAGGGAATTTCTTATAGAAAGTTGGATTTGATTTATTTTATTTGCTATGAATAAATTTTATTTAGGGTACTTTAGAGCGAGGAAGCGCTTACCGATGCAACCACTTTATCGCAATAATAATGATTATCATTATGGCTAAGTTAGGAACTCTTGAGTTTTTTTGATTAATTTATTTTTTGGAAGTCCCTTAATACTCATTCGTGACAGATTAAAACTAAGTTACTTTTGTCAATTCGTAATGAGCCTCAAAATTGAACAAAGTTTGAGGTATTTAATTCACATCTGTACTGATTTTCAGTGCCTGAATGATCGGTTTAAATCCACTCGCCATTGCCAGGTGAAAATTGTGTTTTCAAACCAGATTTTTTGCAAAAAATTAAGTACTATTACTTATTGACAAATTGTCTATGACCTTAATAAATCACTGAGGCTTAATACTTAAGTGTAAACTCAGTACTCTTACGGTTAATCTTAAAATCGAACATACTCCCCGTCGGCTACAAATTTATTAGAAGCCATAGTGCGGCGCAATTTAATCAAGTTTGATTGAATTTGGGCTGAGGTCAGTGCTGGCACGGTACACAGTTTTTGATTGGCAGAGTACGATTTTAATAATGAAAATTTAAATAAAGGAAACGATCTTGAACTCAGACAAAATACAGCCGATTGCAATTTTTAAAAACTGGCAATCGGCTGTCGGAAAATGATGCAAAAATCACACAAGGGAGCGATATCGACTTATCAAAGTACATATGAGAAATTAGTAACTTTCGATTTTTATCTATCTGTAGTTAGATGCACTTTAACATTTTTTTTGCACTATGCCTATACAATTCTTCACCCCACTCCTAATACATCAGCCTCAAACTGAATTCCAAACTTCTCAAATTTTGGCGATCAGATCCGTGCAGCAGTTCCAAATTTATCAGATAGGCTACGTGAATGGAAACAGTGATACTGAATCCTACCTTGCAAAGTTAAACTCTCTAGACCGTACAAAAGCCCAGACTTATACTTCTTGGGCAAAGATGCGTCGGAGTCTTTTTGAGATTAAGCTTATAGTCTTAAACGTAAAGGAAGCTGAGAATTGAATTGTCAATGTTGGAGAAATTATTGGGAAGACAATTAGACATCTTTACCAATCATGTGTTCACTAAAAGCTATCCGTCAGTCACATCTTTTTTAAGAAAAAATCACGGGCGTCAGTTTACTGACATACCGCCCACAGGTCACAGAGTTAATGAGAGTCATGCATGAATTGGTTGTTGAAGTGTTCAATCTCATCCTCAACGTGCTTAATTCGCTCGGAGAGAATTGACTTTAGTTTTTTTACAGGCTCCAATACAACATGAATCAGACCTTGGTTTGTCTTTGACATATTTATTTCCTCTTTCACAATGTTGACTTACTTCTGTATTATAGCAACAGAAAATAGACATTAGCACAATTTTTTGTGCTAATGCTGGAAATTATGTGCTAATAAACAGTATGAGTACAGTTCGATGGAAGCTTAGACAGATGATGGCGGATAGACGAATCACCACCAAAGCTCTAGCAAAAGCGGTAGGAGTCCATAAAAATACTGTCTCCCGGTGGAAGGACTGTGATGAAATGCCCAAAATAGATGCAGAGGAGCTAAAAAATATTTGCCGTGTCTTAGAGTGTCAACTCTATCCAGACTTAATTGAGTGGTTACCCGATGACACATAAAACACATTAAAAAGGGAAGCTACTGAGGTCGTGCGATGCCTTTGGTCACAGCTTAAGCCATATCGCCTTAGTTTGTGTAAAGAACACATCTTCATTTTTCCCCCTGAGAGCAGTGCTGTTACACATGTCTACAATCAACTTGTCCTCACAACCTTGGCGACTGCTATATCTCCAAATCTGACCATACCCTCATCTTCATTTTTCGCAGGAGCGCTTCGGTTTACGACAAGCCGTAAAGCATAAACACACTCTCAATACGAGCGTCAACATCACGATTTCATCAATAGCAGTGTTGGCTTAATTTAAAATTTACATAGCTGGTACTGAAGTTGTGATTTACTGAATTTTGCTGATGTAGCAATTGCCATAGAGCACTGGGGGTGCAATGTCCGATCTGAGAAGTACTCGTTTTGACTGGTTATTAGGGATTACCTGCGGTGTAGCAACCTTCTCATCGGTAAATTGTGCTAACGCTCAAATCACTCCGGATGCAACTCTACCCAATAATTCTCGTGTGACAATACATAACAATATCAGAACTATAGAAGGAGGAACACAAGCAGGAAGTAACTTGTTTCACAGCTTTCGAGAGTTTTCTGTTCCTACTGGCGGCACTGCTTTTTTTAACAATGCTCTAGACGTTCAAAACATTATTAGTCGAGTCACAGGTTCATCAATTTCCAATATTGATGGATTGATTCAGGCTAACGGTAAAGCGAACCTATTTCTGCTCAATTATAACGGCATTATATTTGGTCGCAACGCGACACTCAAGATTGGTGGTTCCTTCACAGGCACGACAGCAAATAGTTTAAAGTTTGCTGATGGTAGTGTCTTTGGTACTAACCCCAATCAATCGTCAGCTTTACTAAAAATTAGCGTCCCCATTGGCTTACAATTTAATTCCAATCAAACAGGTATGATCGCCAATACAGGTAATCTTGCTGTCACAGAGGGACAAAACTTGAACTTGATTGGCAATAATGTCACCAATAATGGGCAATTATCTGCAGCAGGTGGGCAAGTAACAGTAGCAGCTGTTCACCAAGGTGAGGCTTCATTGGGGGAAACAGGAGAAATACTAAGTTGGTCTGACCAATCAAAAGATATTCTTTTCAATAGTAACGATGTTGGAAGTGCGATTGTCTCTGGGAAAATTAATGCTTCCAATCCTACACCAGGTAAAACAGGAGGTAAAGTCCTGATATTGGGCGATCGCGTGGGGTTATTGGATAACTCTATTGTCAACGTGTCGGGAGATGCAGGTGGTGGTGAGGTGTTCGTAGGAGGCGACTACCAAGTCCGAACACTACCTCTGGCCAGTGCAACCTATATTAGTCCCAAGGCATTTATCAACGCAGATGCCCTTAATAAAGGTAATGGTGGACAAATTACCGTTTTTTCCACTCAATCAACTCGTGCTTATGGTAGTTTAAGTGTGCGCGGTGGAAGAGTTGCAGGGAACGGTGGCCTAATTGAAACCTCAGGAGCTCATTTCCTTGATGTCGCTGGCATTCGCACCGATGCCAGTGCAACCAACGGTCAGAGTGGCACTTGGCTTCTCGACCCGCGCAATGTTACTCTTGACTCTGCAACATCGACTGGTTCGTTTAATGATGGCAATCCGAACATTTTTACGGGTGGTAGTGACGACGCAGTTGTCAATATTTCAGATATTACAAACCAACTGAATACTGGAACAAACGTCACAATTGCCACAAGTGGTACTGGCAATCAGTTAGGAAATATTACCGCACCTCCATCTGTGTTGAGCATTCGCACAAGAAATACAAGCCCTGTCACCTTAACTTTGCAAGCTGCTAACGATATTACCCTGCAAAACTTTGAGTTCACAGCAAACAATGCTCCCCTCAACGTTGTGCTACAAGCAGGTGTTGGGAAAAGTAATGGGAATGTGAGCCTTAGCCATGGTTCAGTTGAAACTAGGGGAGGAGCATTTACGGCAACGGCACCGAGTTCTGTCTCGCTAGAAAACTTTGGAATTATGAATAGCAACGAAACTTTCGCTGCTCCTATTACCATCAGTGCTAACAATATTCACCTCATCAACCCCAATATCGTATCAAACGGCAATGTGCTACTGCTTGCAGATCAAGTTGGGGAAAGCAATGGGAGTGTGAGCATCAACGGTGGCAAAATTGACATTGGGGGAGGAACATTCACGGCAAAGGCAACAGATTCTTTCTCTCTAAAAAATTTGTTGCTCAGTAGCAACAACACCGTAGCGCGAGCAGCGGCTCCCATCACCATCAATGCTCCTGATGTATCAATTCAAAATGGTAGTATCAAAAGCAACACTAATGGTGATGAGAATGGGGGGTTAATCTCTATCAATGCTGGCTATCTGTATCTTGACGAGGCCAGCATAAGTAGCACATCCAGTGGTAATGGCAATAGCGCAGACATCAATATTAACGTCAATTCGCTTTCGGCAAAAAACGGCGGTATGATCAACAGCCAGACGGATGGAAGTGGCAATGCAGGAAATCTCACGCTGACAGCAAAATCAAAAGTTGAGTTTTTACAAAATGGTGCGCTGCAAAGTATAACTACGGGCAATGGGAATGCAGGTAACGTTACTGTTAATGCCAAATCAGTTTTATTGCAAGATGATGCTGGAATAGAAAGTACTGCCTATGGTAATATCACAAGTAAGGGTAATGCAGGAAACATTACTATCAATGGCAGTGATAGTATCCTCATTCAGAATAGTGGTTTGAATAGCGGTACATTAGGAGAGGGCAATGCAGGGTCAATTGTCATCAAGACTGGCTCTCTCAAACTTGAAAATAGCGGACTAGGTAATGATACCGGAATTGACAGGAATAATAATAACTTAATTAACAATCAAGGTAATGCCGGAAACTGGGACATTACTGCCAATACCATTGAATTCCAAAACAGTAGTATCAGTAGCGAAACAGGTGGCAGTGGAAATTCAGGAAAATTCAATATTGTTGCCAACTCTCTCATACTGAGAAATAGCAGTAACATTGGCACTAGTACACAGCTTAACAGTAGAGGCAATGCTGGACGTATTGACATCAATGCTAAATCTATTTTGGTAGAAAATGATATCAATATTACGGACAACCAAAGCACTGTGAGCAGTATTACTCGAGGTTCTGGTAATGCAGGAGAAATCACTATCAATGCTGACATTGTGCAGCTTAAAAATAGAGGGATAATTGATGTTGGTACAAATGCTCAAGGAAAGGCTGGTCAATTTAACCTAAGTGCCAATTCCTTGGAACTTGACAACTATAGCAATATCAGGAGCAGTACGAATGGTAGTGGAAATGGTGGAGACTTAAATCTGCGTGTTAATGGAGCGTTAATGGTGAGCAATCACTCTAGTATTTCAGTTTCTTCCGATAGCACACAATCAGCTAAAGCTGGTGATATTAATGTGCAAGCTGGTTCTATTTTTTTAGATAACCAAGGTAAGATTTTAGGACAGGCACTGTCTGGAGATGGTGGCAGTATTAATTTACAGCTACGAGATTTGTTACTCTTGCGTCGTGGCAGTCAAATCTCTACCTCTACAGGTAATGCTGACGATGATAATAGAATCACCATCAATGCCCCTTCAGGCCTGATCTCTGCCTTTACAGGTACTACTGGTATCGGCGGCAATGGCGGCAATGCTGGTAACATCACCATCAATGCCCCGTCGGGCTTCATCGTTAGCGTTGCTGGTCAAAATAACGAAATCACCGCCAATGCTTTCAGAGGGAGGGGAGGTAATATTAACATCACCGCACTAGGGGTTTTTGGCTTTGGGTTCCTTTTAAATCAAGACATAGTGTTACAGACACCGCCTATATCTGTAGCTGATATGTCTTCAAAGCTAATGAATAATACCTGTAGTGCTTATAGTAAGAAAAACGAGAGTCAATTTATTATCACCGGACACGGTGGCTTACCACCCAGCCCCTTAGAACCCCTCAGTAGTGACGTAGTATGGTCAGATACTCGATTGCCTGTGACGATGCAGCATGTCTCCCAGAAACCCGCAGTCAAACCCTCAAAACCCGTATCTGTAGCAATTATCCCCGCGACTGGTTGGGTGTTCAACAATAAAGGGGAAGTCATACTCGTATCCTCTGTATCTAACACTACTGCTAGTGTTTCTTCTCCTGCGACTTGTCCTCAACTTTGAGTTGCTTATCCGCAGCGATTTTAATGATCCTTGTGAACACAATTAATTTCTGATACCATTTGAGAAAACGCCTTGAATGCAATGACGGAAAGCCAAGTGCGCCCATGACGCCATCTCAACGCCTGCTAGAATTAAACCTGAACTTGCAACACCGCGTCGAGCAACTAGAGCAAGATAATCAGCAGCTACAGGCGGAACTCACCCAACTTCGGCAGGAGCATGATTTGCTACAGCGATCGCCAGCGCTGTATCGGCAACTGTTCGATAATGCACCCGTTAGCGAGCTTTCCATGAATACAGAGAGCTACATTACGGAAATGAATCAAGCTTCTAAGCATTGGTTTGATTTATCGCAAGCACAGCTTTACTGGTGAAGGGATCGGCGGTAAAGACGATCCGGCAGCAGCGTTCAATCCGCAAGCGGAAGCTCGCTCTTGGCAAGCTATGACGAATTTTCTGGCAGAAGTTCTCCAAATCTTTTAAAAACCACTTCTCGATACATTTGCCCAAGGTGAAAGTCGTTGTTTCCCTTAGAGCGAGAATCTCAAGAGACTTTAGTATAATGCAGTGCCTTCTTAGGAAGGATATTTAAATGAAAAAATTGGCAGGAAAAGTTGCGATTGTAACAGGGTCAAGCAGTGGTATAGGCAAAGGTTTTGTCAATCATTCAGTTTATGGTGGTAGCAAGGGCGCAATTGAAGCTTTTGCTCGCAATCTAGCAGTGGATCTCGATCCACGCGGAATTACAGTTAACGCGATAGCGCCGGGAGCTACTAAAACCGATATGTACGATAAGTACGCAGCACTGTATCGCGATCCTGATTCCAAACTGTCAGTTGACGAACAAATGAAAAACCTTTCGCCTTTAGGTCGAGTCGGCACACCGTCAGATATAGCCAATGTGGTTGCTTTCCTAGCTTCTGACGAAAGTGAGTGGATTACCGGACAAGTTATTCATATCACTGGTGGTATGGCGTAACCAATCTTCTGAGAGTGCATTAGTGAACCATATGAACTCCAACAAGTGAAATCGAGTGACCCGGAATACCTCAAAGTTAATCCCCTCAATCAAGTTCCAGCAATGATTGATGGGGATAATATTGTAACGAACCAAGCTGATACAATCTGGAAATACTTAGCTCACAAATATCCCGATGTTAAGCTTGGCAATGATGGCAAGCTACAGAATGCTTAGGACCTTGATCATTGGTTAGCCTTTTTGACTGGAGATGTTCACCAGAGCTTTTTTCCTCTACTTTGTACCCAACCGCTACTTAACCGATAATTAATGGAAGATAAGTCATGATTACAGCCGACCAATTGCCCCCAGATCTTGCTGCGTTCCATGACAGCTATGTCAAGCTGTTCGGGTCGATGCCACCACTGCCAGAAGCAAAGTTTGAGTTGATCGCCGAGATTGAGCCTGAGTCTCTGCGTCTTGCCGAACAACAACGTGCCCACGCCTTTTACTCCGATGTTTTCGATGTCAAAACGACACAGATAATCCTATATGGCATGCTATTACACGCTGGAAACCCTGCTGCCAAGTTCCACGCTCTTGCTGCCAGACGTGCTGGTGCAAGTTGGCTGGAGCTTCAAAAAGTGGCGGAGTTGGCTGCTGCTGCTGCGGCATCAAGTCCAATGAATAACGGTGGCTTTATTTTGAAGGAACTGCACAGTGACGAAGCGAAGGGATGAGCAAGATGGAGTCATAGTTAGATCAGCTTAAGCAACGATCTAACTATGATGTTAGTAGTATGTTACAAGCCCATACTGATCGCTTCTGGCAGTATGGGTATTTCACGTAATCTGTGCAATGTCGATAGAACTCAGTCTGATGTCAAGAGTGAATTCATTCGCTCATTAGAAAATAAGTCTCAAAAGTCACTAAGTTCAATAATGTCAAATAATGTTCAGTAAATTAGTCACTAGGAATTAACTCCTGATATCCTGCGTGAAAACTCGCAGTAAACATTTCAGCAAGCACCTTATAATCTTCCAATTGCATCGTCGCAAAACGCTCAACACCTACTTGTGTCATCGCAGCTTGTAGTTCCGCATCTGGCTGAAGTAAAACTGACTGAAGCCGTTGAATTAAGGATGCGTCGAGATGTTGAGATACGACTAAGGGTGGCATGGGAGAAGGTCCAAGCACCTCTACCACTCGGAAATGATAGGATTCGATATTGCGTAGTTCTTGTTCCAAGACAACACTATCAATTGCAGCGCAATCTGCCAGTCCCTCAGCTACCCAACGAATTGAAAGCTGATGAGAACCTGACTGTATAACCTTACTAAAAAAATGTTGAGGATCTCCACCCTCAATCAAGCGATGACGCAAAAGATTATAACCGCTATTAGAACCGAGATCGTTGTAGCACAGGGTTTTCCCTCTTAAATCCGTAAAAGTTTCTATATTGCTAGCAGCGTTAACAATCACATCGGAAAAATAAATGGGACGGTTTTGATACCGTGGTGCTTGCATCACTGGAGCAACTAACGGTCGTAACTGATTTGGCACACTTAGAGAATATCGAATCAGAGGTAATCCACAAATGAATGCTAAGTCTAGTTGGTCTTGTAATAGTAAGGGATCTTCTAATGAATCGCATTCTCCTTGATGAAGTTGCGTTTCAACTCCTAACACGCGATCCAAATATGCCGTTATTTCTTTGTAGAAGCCAAACCAGTTAGGTGCTAGATAGGATACAACTCGTAGTTTTTTTGATTCAAGCATTTATCCATCCTACAAAATATCAGATTGTTGAGAAGGCCCGCAATTACAAGAGATGCGATCTGCGCTTCGTTATCGCTTCTCTGGAAAGAATAAATATGAACTTTTGCGAACTATCTATAAAATAGGTATTATATTTCATCGGGAGGTATAAAATGCTGAAATATAAAAAATATATTAGCTTGCTTGCTTTGTTACCAGTTGTTACCCTACCACTGTGGTCGGGTACGGCTATAGCTAAGACTTTAAAGACCAAGAGTTTTGATATTAAAATTACAAGGAATTGTCAGGAAGGAAATGTAACTTGCAATAACGTCACGTACTACGGAAGAACTCTGAAAACAGGTGCCTCCGTTCGCCTCACTGGCAAAACTATCTACAAAACCTGTGCAGATGGTGTCACACCCTGTCGATTCCTTGGTTACGAGTTCCGTAACAAACAGTATCTCTATCGAGTGACACAAGAAGGCTTGCTGCAAATCTATCAGCGAGATAGACTTATACTTGAAGAAAAAGGAGTGTTGAAGTAAACTAAATTTTATAATCTTTGCAGATTTTTATCTTACTAGCTCATGCATAGATTAGTAGAGTTTCCTAGTAATCTGCTCAAGGGCCAGTTAATTCTTTAAGACACTATTTTTTCCACGGCAGCTTTGTTCCCATTTCAGTCATTGCTGAAAGGACAAGGTAGATGACAAGTATACTAGCACTGAGCAGAAAAACAAGAAGGTCGTCCATATTACTTATTTACTTATGAGTACATAGCGGGTTTCGCGAAGTACCTAAATAATAACAGAGTCATCGCCCGCTATTAGCTCATAACTACTAGCAATACAGAACTGAAGGTGATGAGTGTTGCTAAGGAATGAAGATTAAATAAGATCCATAATTATGGGATCTGCGGCACTGCTGTATAATTCCATTGCGGCAAATAATCGTCAAATACAATCTCCATCATCTGCTTAAATTCATCTGTGACCTTGCGACCAGTCTTGTATATGCCATCTAAGATCGTTGTAAACACCTGAAGCCCTGACTTTGTCT
>JAQYWP010000966.1 GCA_029379285.1 Rhizonema sp. PD38 | reverse complement strand
ATAATACTGATTTATTTGATGCGGCTACAATTGAGCGGATGAGTGGGCATTTTGTAAGCTTGCTGGAAGGGATTGTTGCTAACCCTAGTGAGCAAATTGCTCAATTACCACTGCTAACACAACCAGAGCTACACCAGTTATTTGTAGAGTGGAACTCAACTCAAGTAGACTATCCAATAGATAAATGTATCCATCAGTTATTTGAGGAACAGGTAGAGCGCACCCCCCAAGCAGTGGCGGTGGTGTTTGGCAACGAACAACTGAGCTACACACAGTTGAACACTCGCGCTAACCAATTAGCCCACTACTTACGCTCGTTGGGTGTAAAATCAGATACCTTAGTTGGGCTGTGTGTAGAGCGTTCCTTAGAAATGGTGGTGGGACTATTAGGTATTCTTAAAGCGGGTGGGGCTTATGTACCACTTGACCCCAACTACCCACAAGAACGGATTCGTTTCATGCTCAACGATTGTGGGGCAGAAGTTTTGCTCACCCATAGTCAACTCAAAGATAAACTAGCTATTGGAGATTGGGAATTAGGAATAGGCGATCGCCAAACTGTTTCCCAATCCCTAAAGATACTGTGTTTAGATGCAGGTAGCTTTGCCAACCAATCAACACACAACCCAACTAAGCAAAATCAACCCGATGACTTAGCTTATGTCATCTACACATCAGGCTCCACAGGACAACCTAAAGGGGTACAACTACTACACAAAGGTTTAAGTAATTATTTACACTGGGCTAAAGACTACTACAAAGTAGCACAAGGCATTGGCTCTCCCGTGCAGTCTTCTTTTAGCTTTGATGCCACGATTACTTCATTATACCTGCCTTTAGTTTGCGGGTGTACCACCATTTTAGTCACAGAGAAACAAGAATTAGAGCTTTTAGCAGACATTGTTCAACAAAACAATCATCTCTCGCTCATCAAAATCACGCCTTCGCATCTAGAAATACTCAATCAGCAACTGAATTCTGATACAATAGCTAACCGAGTCAATACCATTGTTTTAGGCGGTGAAGCATTACAAGCTAAACAAATCATTCCTTGGTTGACTCATGCCCCCAATACCCGCCTGATTAACGAATATGGTCCCACCGAAGCCGTTGTCGGTTGCTGTGTCTACGAAGCTACACAGAAAAGGAATCTCACAGGGAACATATTAATAGGACAGCCAATTGCCAACGCACGTATTTACATACTAGACAACCACAACCAACCTCTGCCTGTTGGTATTCCTGGGGAACTGTGTATTGCAGGAGCCGGTTTAGCTCGTGGCTATCTTAACCGTCCTTCAGCTACAGCCGAGAAATTTATTGAACTGGACTTGTTTGGTGAACAAGAACGAGTCTACAAAACGGGAGATTTAGCTCTATGGTTGCCTGATGGTAACTTAGAATACCTGGGACGGATAGACAACCAAGTCAAAATTCGTGGCTTCCGCATCGAGTTGGGCGAAATTGAAGCAGTCCTGAGCCAACATGACCATGTGCAGACATCTTGTGTGATTACCCGTGAAGATATGACCGGGGATAAGCGCCTAGTCGCTTACGTCGTAGCACATCAAGATTTAACAGTGACAATTGGAGAACTGCGCTCTTTCCTCTCTAGTAACCTGCCGACTTACATGGTACCACATAACTTTGTCATACTGGAGTCACTACCACTAACTCCTAATGGTAAGGTAGACCGCAACGCATTACCGGCACCAGACTCCCGTGAGGGACAGGAAGTCAGTTTTGTAGAGCCGCGCAATTCAAAAGAAGAAATACTGGCGCAGATATGGGCAGAAGTTCTCAGAGTAGAGCAAGTAGGCATTCACGACAATTTCTTTGAACTAGGAGGAGATTCGATTCTCAGTATTCAAATTATCAGCAGAGCAAAGCAAAAAGGATTACAATTAATACTCAAACAACTATTTGGAAATCAAACAGTAGCGGAATTAGCCACAGTAGCAGGCACCATCAAAGCAATTGAAGCACAGCAAGATCTAGTGACAGGGGCATTACCCTTAACACCAATTCAACAGTGGTTGTTTGAGCAAAACTTGCAACAGCCACATCACTATAATCAAGCATTTGTGCTGAGCGTACCATCAGACCTCAAACCAGAGCTATTAAAGCAAGCATTACAGCAATTACTTTTACATCATGATGCTCTGCGCCTACGCTTTACACAGTCTGACTATAGTTGGCAACAGGTACATTCCAATCCTGATGAGAATATTGCATTTTCAGTTGTATACTTATCGGCATTGAGTGAAACAGAGCAGACAGCAGCCATTGAAGCTCAAGCAGATTGTTTACAGGCTCGTTTAAATCTCAACGAAAATCTCTTACAAGTTGCCTTTTTCTATCTGGGGGTTGACAAAACAGCGAGATTACTAATTGTGATTCATCACCTAGTCATTGACGGTGTTTCTTGGCGGATTCTGTTAGAAGATTTGGAACTAGCTTACCAACAACTGGCACAAGGTCAAGCAATTAAACTTCCTCCCAAGACAACATCTTTTAAAGATTGGTCTGACAAGTTAAGCGAATATGCACAATCAATTGCGCTCAAACAACAAGTAGCTTATTGGCTCAAGGGAATTGGCGCTTCAGTAGTTCCCTTACCAGTTGACCATCTACAAGGAGCAAACACTGTTGCATCAGCTAACACAGTAACAGTATCGTTAAATCAAGCCGAAACCCGTGCGTTATTGCAAGAAGTACCAAAGGCTTACAACACTCAGATTAACGATGTGCTACTAACCGCCTTAGTGCTGGTTGTCAGTGCATGGACTAACTGTGAGGTGGTGTTGTTCAACTTAGAAGGACATGGGCGAGAAGATATTATAGATGGTGTAGATTTGTCACGCACGGTCGGTTGGTTTACGACCATTTTCCCAGTATTAGTGGAATTGACAACAACAGAAAATCTAGCACAAGCTTTAAAATCGGTCAAAGAACAACTACGGGGGATTCCTAACAAGGGTATTGGTTACGGCTTATTGCGTTATCTGTGTGCTGATGCTGTAATTGCTGCGCAACTACAAGCATTACCACCTGCCGAAATTAGTTTCAACTATCTGGGTCAATTCGATCAACTGCTCAATACATCTTCTTGGTTGCAGCAAGCTAGTGAGTCAGCAGGAAATAGCCACAGTTTACAAAACAACCGCGCTCATCTGCTAGATATCAACAGTGTAATTAGCCAACAACGGTTGCACATCAGTTGGACTTACAGCACAAACTTCCACCTCCTCACCACAATTGAAAATCTGGCACAGGAATTTGTGCAAACATTGCAAGATTTGATTGCCCATTGTTCATCACCGGAAAATGGCGGTTATACACCAACAGATTTCCCATTAATCAAGCTCAACCAGCAACAACTCGACCAATTATTGGCACCGTTTTTCCATGAATCTGGCACAACTCACTGGCGAAATATTGAAGATATTTATCCGCTGTGTAGTATGCAACAGGGGATGCTGTTTGAAAGTTTGTATGCTCCAAACTCTGGAGTATATTTTGAGCAGACCAGTTGTAGTTTGAGTGGTCAGTTGAATGTGGCAGCTTTTGAGCAAGCATGGCAGCATGTAGTAGCAAAACATTCTATCTTGCGGACTGGGTTTGTGTGGGAGGATTTAGCCCAACCGGTTCAAGTTGTGTATCGCTGTGTAGATATTGAGCTACAACGCGATCATTGGCAACACCTATCTCCACAACAGCAGCAACAGCAATTAGAGCAGTTGTTGCA
>JAQYWP010000965.1 GCA_029379285.1 Rhizonema sp. PD38 | reverse complement strand
GTATCTGAATTGTCAATTAGAGCTGAGGCAGGACAACTCTCTCCGCAACTGGAGAATGAAATTTACAAAGTAATTCGCACCCAAGCTGGACGAACGACAACTCGTTCTCAATTGCAAGAAGATATCAACGCTATATTTGCCACAGGATTCTTCTCCAACGTCCAGGCGACGCCAGAAGATACTCCGTTGGGTGTGCGAGTGACCTTCATTGTCAGACCAAACCCCACGCTGACTAAAGTGCAAGTGCAAGCGAATCCCGGTACTGGTGTTCCTTCGGTCCTATCTCCTAACGATGTGGATGCAATCTTTCGCGATCAGTATGGTAAAATCCTCAACCTGCGAGACTTGCAAGGGAGCATCAAGCAGCTAGTCAAGCGTTATCAAGATCAAGGTTATGTTTTAGCGAACGTGATTGGAGCGCCGCAAGTCGCTGAAAATGGCGTTGTCACTTTACAAGTGGCTGAAGGGGTGGTAGAAAATATTCAAATTCGGTTCCGCAATAAACAAGGTCAGGAAACCAACGCACAAGGAAAACCGATTCGGGGACGGACGAGAAGTTATGTCATTACGCGAGAACTTCAACTTAAACCAGGAAAAGTATTCAATCGTAACATAGTCCAAAAAGACTTACAGCGGGTATATGGATTAGGACTGTTTGAAGATGTCAATGTCGGTCTTAACCCTGGTACTGACCCTAGTAAAGTTGATGTCTTGGTCAATGTCGTTGAGCGTAATAGTGGTTCCATAGGCGCAGGGGCTGGTGTTAGTTCTTCAACCGGGCTATTTGGTACGATTAGCTATCAGCAGCAAAACCTAGGAGGAAGGAACCAAAAATTAGCGGCAGAATTCCAATTAGGACAGCGGGAAACGCTGTTTGATTTCCGCTTTACAGATCCTTGGATAAAAGGAGACCCTTACAGGACTTCCTACACAGCTGAGATTTTCCGCCGTCAATCGGTTTCATTGATTTTTGAAGGTAAAGATCACAGTATTGAAACCGTTAACCCAAGTGATCGAAGCGCAACAGGCGATCGCCCCCGAGTTGTCCGTCTGGGCGGTGGTGTCACTTTCACGCGGCCCTTAGCCAAAAATCCTTTCGAGTCAGGACAATGGGTAGCTTCAGCAGGTTTGCAGTATCAACGAGTTACAATCACAGATGCTGACGGTAATCTGAGAAGGTTTGGACAAGTCGAAGGCTCGGAAGGACAACTAAATAGACAACTTTCACTTAGTGAATCTGGAACAGGTCGAGATGACTTGCTGTTCCTTCAATTAGGAGTCGCACGGGATCGCCGCAACAACCCCCTGCAACCCACGAAAGGTTCTGTCGTCCGCTTTGGACTTGACCAATCAGCCCCAATCGGACTGGGTAGTATTCTGCTGACTAGGTTAAGAGGAAGCTACAGTCAATATTTCCCCGTGAATTTTACGCATTTCACCAAAGGACCACAAGCGATCGCATTTAACATCCAAGGAGGAACCATACTTGGTGACTTACCTCCCTACGAAGCCTTTTCTCTTGGTGGTAGTAACTCTGTCAGAGGTTACGAAGAAGGAGGATTAAGTAGTGGACGCAGTTTTGTGCAAGCGTCGGTTGAGTATCGATTCCCAGTTTTTTCAGTCGTCAGTGGGGCACTATTTTTTGACTTCGGTTCCGATTTGGGAACAACTGATCGGACAGCTCAGTTGCTGAATAAAGACGGCACTGGTTTTGGCTACGGTATTGGAGTACGCGTAAATTCTCCACTAGGACCTATTCGCATTGATTACGGTCTCAATAATGATGGTGGTAGCAGGATTAACTTTGGTATTGGCGAGAGATTTTAACAAAAAAGAATTCAGGAGTCAGGAGGAGCCAGTGCTGAAGACGGGTTTCCCGTCGCAGGCACCTGGCGTTCAGGAGTCAGAAGTTATGCTGACTACTGGTTTGAATCCCCAACACTTCTTCGGTTCTGAATTCTGACTCCTTCTTCAATTTTAATTCCGCCCTCGCGGCACTAATATGCAACATACAATAGCAACGGAAATCACACAAACGGGAGTGGGATTGCACAGTGGTGTTAGTACCTGCGTTCGAATACTACCAGCAAATGTAGAAAGTGGACGCTACTTTGTCCGAGTAGATATGCCAGAGACTCCCATCATCCCAGCGCAAGTAGCGGCGGTAAGTCAAACTGTTCTCTCGACCCAATTAGGTAAAGGTGAGGCAAGTGTTCGGACAGTGGAACATTTATTGGCGGCTCTGGCTGCGATGGGTGTAGATAATGCCCGGATTGAAATCGATGGTCCGGAAGTGCCGCTTTTGGATGGTTCTGCGGCTATATGGACAGCAAGTATAGCCCAAGTGGAGTTAGTGTCACAACCCGTGACAGCAGACAAAGTGATTCCGCGTGTGAGCGAACCAATTTGGGTGCGGCAGGGTGATGCCTTCGCCTGCGCCCTTCCAGCAGCAGAAACCCGTTTTACTTATGGTATTGACTTCGACTTACCTGCAATTGGTAACCAATGGCATAGTTGGTCGCCGACTTCCAACCTCCTCAAAGCCCGTGAGAGTTTCGCAATTGAAATTGCAACTGCCCGTACTTTTGGTTTACTTCATCAAATTGAACAACTACAGCAATCAGGGTTAATCAAAGGTGGAAGCTTGGAAAATGCCCTGGTTTGTGGACCTGAAGGATGGGTAAATCCGCCATTGAGGTATGCAAATGAACCAGTCCGTCATAAAATCTTGGATTTAGTAGGAGATTTAAGCTTGTTGGGAGTTTTACCCTGCGCTCACTTTTTAGCGTATAAAGCTAGTCACAATTTACACATTCAACTGGCGCAAAGGATTTTAGACCAGTTGTGAGTTAGGAGTTAATGGTTAATGAATATTGGTCAGGATTTAGTAGAAAATACAATTAACAACCAACAACTGTACGGGCGGGTTTGACAATATTTTTCGTTTCCAGACGACGAGTTATACAATTAAACCCGCCCCTACTCAAAACCAACAACTCGCAATTCAAAACCCGTGCCGTCACCTACAAAAGAGTCCAAAATAGAAAATTAACCTTAGTATCAATGTCAATCTTTACCGAAGTTAAAGCCAGCGATGTTTCGACAATAGCATCTAACCAAAATCAGTCAGATCCTGCCCCAGTCCAAAAATCTGAGGCTAAAGTTGTTTTGTCAGTAGAAGAAATTCACAAACTGCTACCCCATCGCTACCCTTTCGCACTTGTAGACCGGATTATTGACTACGTGCCAGGGAAGCTTGCTGTTGGCATAAAAAACGTTACTTTTAACGAACCTCATTTTCAAGGACATTTTCCAGAACATCCGATAATGCCAGGAGTGCTCATTGTCGAAGCTATGGCACAAGTTGGTGGGATTGTAATGACTCAATTACCAGAGTTTGAGGGTGGACTTTCCCTCTTTGCAGGGATCGATAAAGTCCGCTTTCGCCGCGAAGTTGTACCAGGAGATCAGCTGGTGATGACAGTGGAACTGTTATGGGTGAAACAACGTCGATTCAGTAAGATGCAGGCTCGTGCCGAAGTTGACGGTCAGCTCGCTGCTGAGGGCGAACTGATGTTTTCTATTAGAAAATAAAAATTTGCTCTTGTGGTAAGGGCGCGATCTAAAAGTGTCGTTACCACTTAGCAAGGATAATTATGTAAATTATCAACTTTTTTAACGCTCACACACTTAATTTGCTAACCCGAGACTTTCGGTAACTGAATTCTTATACCCTCAGCACGCTTACTGT
>JAQYWP010000964.1 GCA_029379285.1 Rhizonema sp. PD38 | reverse complement strand
CATATATTTCGGATATATTTCTAGTTATCTAAGGATATTTTCTCTCTGTTTCATTAGTTATGCCGGAGAACATAAGTATTGGACTTAGGACAAAAAGGAGTGTTCACGTAAATTATTCGGTGTAGACGCTCATTCGCATAGCGTCTCCCTTTGGGAGAAGACAATTCCCGATCGCCAGTTTACTTATGCCGGTGAACCCGTGAGACGGTGCCTAGCGAAACAGATAACTTTCAAAACCTACGCAGTATAGGGTCAGGAGGTATTGACAAGTGTGACATCCCAGGTGAAATATCACAATTATGGAAAAAAACCTGAGATCGAGGATGGGGCAAAGAAGAACTTGTCGTTGGCGTAGGCGTAGCCCGCCGCAGGCATCGCCTCCGGGAAAATTATCGCTTCGCTCGTGCGTCTGTCGCAACGAGCGAAGCGACGTGGGCAGACACCACAGGTGCCAGTGACGAGCGTGAGTATGTGGCAAAGTTCGGGAACTGCGGAGAATTCGTTGTGTAGTAAGTGGCGACGGTAAAAGTACAGTCAGATCCATATAATGGGGTTTTTTCCTTAGAGCATAAAGCATTAATTCCTCTTACCTTAGAAAGCAGGAGCGAACGTACAGTTAGTAACTCGCGCTCTCGCCTACTCTACTTTGTTGCTACTGCTAGAAACCTCGAAGATATTGACAACGTTTGCACTGGGTACTCTCTTGCAAAAGGGGACAACCGTACTTATTGCCGGACAAAAGAGTTGTATTTATGTCTGCAAAATATAACTAAGATCTAGTGGAATATCTTTACTTATTATCTATAGTTTGAGAATATCGTTTAGAATTAACGATTTAATCACAAAAAGTATGAAGGTAGGTGGTAGGTGGGGAATCCCATAAATAAATTTAGGGGCTTGTACCCTATTTCTACCCCAGAAACCGAACTACTACCTACCTCTTGGTCATCCAATCAAAATATCAAGCAGTTACAACTGTTATGACACCATAAATCAAGAATTGCCCCTTAAACTTGCTAAACGACCTGTTACTTAATTTCGAGTAGTGAAGCCAGTAAATTAAACCCCATATCCTGTCTCCTGTCTCCTGTCTCCTATATTCTTCCTTATGAGGTACTTTCATGACCTATCGCAGAATTAGTTACGCTGTTTGGGAAATTACATTAAAGTGCAATCTAGCCTGTCAGCACTGCGGTTCTCGTGCTGGTCATACTCGGTCAAATGAACTGACGACAGAAGAAGCCCTTGATATGGTCAGACAACTGGCAGAAGTGGGGATTACAGAAGTCACCATCATTGGGGGTGAGGCTTTTCTACGTCCTGATTGGCTGGAAATTGCTTCTGCGATTACCAAGGCTGGGATGATCTGTGGCATGACAACCGGGGGTTATGGTATCACCCAAGAAACGGCATATCGGATGAAGGAAGCTGGAATTAAGGTGGTTTCTGTATCTGTTGATGGCTTGGAAGCAACTCATGACCGTATCCGAGGGAGACTTGGCTCTTGGCAATGGGCGTTTAAGACAATGAGCCATCTTAAAAAAGCGGGTATTCATTTTGGCTGCAACACTCAAATCAATCGCCTCTCAGCACCGGAATTTCCAAGCATTTACGAACATCTCCGCGACGCCGGAATCTTTGCTTGGCAGATTCAGCTAACTGTACCGATGGGAAATGCAGCAGATAATAGCCACATACTGTTGCAACCTCATGAACTTCTGGATGTATACCCAATGATTGCTCGTGTTGCCCAACGAGCAAAGCTTGAAGGAGTGCAGGTTCAGGCAGGAAATAATATCGGCTACTATGGTCCCTATGAAAGAATGTTGCGAGGAGGGGATACTTGGTCGTTTTGGCAAGGATGTAACGCTGGATTGTCTACTTTGGGTATCGAAGCCGATGGTGCAATCAAAGGTTGTCCGTCACTACCTACTTCTGCCTACACAGGAGGTAATATACGCGACTATTCATTGCGGACAATCATCGAAGAGACAGAAGAATTGCGGTTTAACTTAGGGGCTGGTACTCCCCAAGGAACAGATCACATGTGGGGTTTCTGTAAGAGTTGTGAATTTGCAGAACTCTGCCGGGGTGGATGCAGTTGGACTGCTCATGTTTTCTTTGATAAGAGAGGGAACAATCCTTACTGTCATCATCGTGCCCTGACTCAAGCAAAACGCGGTATTCGCGAGCGAGTGTTTCTCAAGCATCGCGCAGAAGGAATTCCTTTTGATAATGGCGAGTTTGGTTTGATTGAAGAACCAATGAATGCTCCTTGGCCAGAAAACGATCCACTGCACTTTAGCGCTGATCGCATTCAATGGTCAGAAAGTTGGCTTGAAGATCGCTTCCAGCTACCAGCAGTAAGTACTCAGCAGTTAGCTATGAGCCTTAGTTAAGAGTAGTTAGGGGTATAAAAACCGATTTTCTGAACTGACATACTCGTATACATCTGCTCATTGTGCCGTTATCTTATCAGAGTTGGGCAGATGTATCTAAATGCTAATAAAACTACAAGAATATTATTACTGTGAATGAGATATCTACGGATTTTAACAACTAAGAGAATTCAGCGATCACGGCGGATAATCCCGAGATAGATTCTCCGGTACGCTTATTACCTCGCTCAGCATGGAACAGTCACTTAGCTTATTTGAGAATTATTTTTAGAGCAAAGAAAGCTTTAGAGCGTATTGAGAAAGAAGCAGGAATAGTCAAAAGCTGAAAACACTGGTTTTCGTAAGACATGGAGCAACGAGATACCCGACTTCTTGAAGAAGTCAGGTATCTGAATTAATTTTTGGGACAAAAATCTATAAATTACGTCGAAAATGGTTTCATTCAAAATAAAAATTCAATTGAACATTGTCGTAAAATTACACAGCATAAATCATAATTTTCAGATAGGAGAAAACTATGTCTTTAGAAAGCGTTGAAGCATTTTACGAAAGACTGGCAAAAGATCCAGATTTCAATAGTCAAATTCAAACTGTGAGAAGTAAAGAGGAGTGTAGTCAAATTGTTCAAGCTGCTGGCTTTGATTTCACCCAAAAAGAATTTGAAGAGTATACAAACATTTTGCTGGACTTAAATCCCACTGATGGTGAGATCAAGGATGTATATGAAAAAGAATTAGCAGCTGTTTATGGCGGGTTCCAGATCCAATTTTTGGCACAGCCTTCATATGGAGTGACTAGACCTATCAAAGGACCTATCAAATGGCCACCTACTGATCCTGGACCAATTGATTATCCTGGACCAATTGCCCAGCCTTCATATGGAGTGATTATACCAATCCAGGTTGATTAATCATAATTCCCGTAGATACTGAACCCCACCCTCAGTTATCTCATCAGATTTGAGCAGGTGTATCTAAATGCTGATAAAACTATAAGCATACTATGACTATGAATGAGATGTCTACGGATTCTAACAATCAAGAAAGTTCAGCGAGCGCTAACGACAATCCCGAGATAGATTATCCTGTACGCCTATTACCTCGCTCAGCTTGGAACAGTCATTTAGCTTATTTGAGAATTATGTTTAGAGCAAAGAAAGCTTTAGAACGTATTGAGAAAGAAGCAGGAATAGTCAAAAGCTGAAAACACTTGCTGTTTTGGAGACTTTACATATACAAAGGGCAAAGAGATACCCGACTTCGTAAAAGTTGTCAGGTATTTCGCTCTTGTACGATATCAGTATTATACTTTTTGAGATTCTAGAGACAAAAATCTGTGTATTATGTCTAAATTTG
>JAQYWP010000963.1 GCA_029379285.1 Rhizonema sp. PD38 | reverse complement strand
GTATTAATAAGACTGTATTTACTATAGATTTTTCTAAATGTGATTTAGAGAAGTCAAAAACCATTATTCAGAAGTTGAATTTTAGACCAGATATATTTATTATGGGGGAAAAATTAACAAACAGTGAAATTCCATTTAGTGTATTTTCCATGACCGATAGACTTTATAAGCCATGGAACACTTTAGAAAAATCTCTTTTACACTCTTCAACTTTTGGGGGAAATCTTTTAGCTTTAACAAAAGTCAAAGAAGTATTACTAAGTTTAAAAGATTGCTCACATGAAGTATTTAAGGAGTGTAAGTTAATAGAAACTGATAAAGAAAAAAAGTTTTTTTACTTTTCAAAATACATCAATGGTAAGTTAAGACAATTTTACAAACTTACTGGTTACGATATTGATATTAAAGAAGCCTCTGGGTGTTATTTTCAAGTTGAAAAATCTTCTGGGAAAGTAGAGAAGATATTAGATGGTGTTAGTGGTGGAGGATTAGGGATTTTTGGTCATAATCCTGATGATTTAGAAGCATCTGTGCTATCAAAACACGATTTTTCACACGATTATTGGGCTGATTTGAGTAAAGAATTAACTAGCAGAACAAGATTTGAGACAGTATTTCCTGCAGTCAGCGGTGCAACCGCAGTAGAAATTGGGATGAGTTTGTGCCTTGTAGCACAAAAGCAAAAGAAAAAAATGATTGTTTTTCAAAACAATTATGCTGGTAAACTACTACTTCCATTGGTTGCTACTACTGGTTATACATATGGAGGCTTAAAAGCAAATCCATCCAAGATTTTCCAACCTTTGTATTCGGAAGTAGTTGTGATTGATGTATTTAAAGAAGGAGCAGAACAACAGCTTTTGTCAGAAATTCAATCTGGTCAAGTGGGTTTAATTTGGTTTGAATATATCCAAGGTAAAGTAGGCAAAAATATTCCTGACAAAATAATTGACATCATCAATAAATACAAAGAAGATTTTGGCTATTATATCGGAATCGATGAAATCTTGATGGGGTTATATCGTTCTGGACGTTTTTTAAGCCATGAGGGGAAAGTTCACGAGCCAGATATTGTCACTTTTTCTAAGGGATTAACTTATTTAACTTTCCCTATAGGTGTAACTTTAGTATCAAAAGCTGTCTATTCTCAGGCAATAATAAGAGAGCCAAATTTAGTTAAGCAATTGGAAGTCTGCTATAAAAATCAATTAGCAGCACATATTGCCTGTCACTGTTTGGAGAGGATGCATAAAGAGAACATTGCAGAGCATGTTCAGAGTCAATTGGTTTATTTGCAAAATCGGCTTGAAGAAATGAGATGTAAAAACTCCCTGTTTAAAGAAATACTAGTAAATGGTTTATTTTTTGGGGTATATTCTAAGCTCCCTTGGTGGCTTGAAGTTATACTTAAGTTTGGAGGTGAGTTAGGTAAGGGTCTATATTTGGTTGCTTTAACAAGATGTTGGATTGAGGAAGGAGTATTTGTTTTTGTTGATACCCGATTACTACCTTCATTAACATTATCAAGACAAGAGATAGATCGCTTTTTGATCACAGCACAGAAGATATTGAACAAAAAACCTAGTTCAGTTATATTTAAAGCTTTATGGAAATATATAGCTTCTGAGATTTAAATAATCTTCTTGTATGATGCACTGAGCGTGATATTTTTGAGAAACTTATTGACAATTTATTTATCAATAAGCCTCAAATTTTCTCAACAAGTCGGCTGTTATTTGAGAAAGTGCTCACTGAGTGCGTTGTTTCTGCTAAAAATTGACTTCACGGTTGAAGATATCCCTCAACTCCACGCAGCTTCATTATCATCATTTTTCTTGCAGTATTTCTCACAACCGATTTATGATTGCTATAGTTTCTTTGCAAGAAAATCGTAACGCATATAATTACCTGTAGGCTTAAGTAATAATACATAACTTTATTTTGACATATTACACTCTTACTTAGAGAGATAAAATGAAACTACAGCTACATTTTAAACAGACAAGATGGGTAATTACTGGTATATTTATTAGTGCCACTTTAATCGCGAGTAGTGTGACTACTTATTTCATAGTACGGTTCCAGTCAATCAATTCTAGTGCAACAGCAATACCCCCCACTATGAAGATTCCCGTTAATGCTGTTTCTGCGACTGGATATCTAGAACCTCAAGGAGAAGTCATTAAAATCTCGGCTCCAGCTTTTTTGGAAGGTAAAAGAGTTGAACAATTACTTGTCAAACAGGGAGACAAAGTGAAGTTGGGACAAGTTTTGGCTGTTTTAGATAACCGCGATCGCCTGAGAGCCGCTCTCAAACAAGCACAAACACAAGTCAAAGTCTCTCAAGCTCGTCTGTTACAAGTCAAAGCTGGGGCAAAAAAGGGTGACATTAAAGCTCAATATGCTAGATTTCAGGGCACACAGGCTGAATTAAAAGGGCAAATCAGCACTCAGAACGCGACTATTGCTAGCTTGGAAGCTAAATTAGCAGGAGAAAAGAGTGCCCAGCAAGCGACTGTTGAACGCAACAAAGCTGAGTTACCTAATGCTCAAATCAATTGTGAACGCTATCAGAACTTATACCGACAAGGAGTGGCTGCTTCTCAACAACGTGATAGTTTTTGCCTCCAGCGTGACACGGCTCTTGAAAGTCTCAAGGAAGCACAAGCAAATCTTGATCGCATCATTACCACCTATCAACAGCAGATAACCGAAGCAAAAGCCAACTTAAATCGCACAGTAACAACAAACCAAAAGCAAATCAAGGAAGCACAAGCAACTCTCAACTCAGTTGCAGAAGTGCGTCCGGTGGATGTGCAACTGGCTCAGTCACAACTCGACGCTGCACAAGTAACTGTCCAGCAATCTCAAGCTGAGTTGGATTTAGCTTATGTGCGCTCATCCAGAAATGGCCGAATTCTAAAAATTTATACTTGGCCTGGTGAACTAATCGGCAATGATGGAATTGTTGAATTAGGTAACACGAATCAAATGTATGTAAAAGCAGAAGTTTATGAAACAGATATCTCTCAAGTTCATGTGGGTCAAACAGCGACTATCAAGGCTCATGGAGTCGTAGAACAATTACAAGGAAAAGTAGATGAGATTGGATGGAAAATTGGTACTAAAAGTGCTCTTGGGACTGATCCCGTTGCAGATGCAGATACCAGAGTCGTGGAAGTGAAGATTCGCCTGAATCCAGATGCTAGTAAGCAAGTTGAAGGCTTAACTAATTTACAAGTAAATGTGATTATTAACACATAGAATCCTCATTCTAGGTAACTAATTAATTAAAATTCTATACTTGTAAAATAATTTTTTAAGAGAAAATATGTTTAAGAAATTACCTACAGCCTGGTTACAACTTCGATATAAAAAAACTAGACTCATAGTAGCCCTTTCTGGAGTCGTTTTTGCTGTTGTTATTATCTTTACGCAGCTTGGTCTCCGTAATGCTTTATTTGATAGTGCTGTTCATTTTCATAAAGGTTTAGACGGAGATTGTTTTTTAATCAGTCCCCGTTCTACTTCATTAATTGCTATGGAAAGCTTTCCGGAAAGACGCCTATATCAAACATTGGCATTTGAGGAAGTGGATTTTGTAACTCCTATATATTTGGGGTTTGGTCAGTGGAAAAATCCCGAAACGAGGAATTATTGGCGAAATATATTTGTAATTGGTTTTGATCTGCGTTATCAAATATTTAATTTGCCTGGAGTAGCTAAAAATATAAATATTTTAAAACAACCTGACA
>JAQYWP010000125.1 GCA_029379285.1 Rhizonema sp. PD38 | reverse complement strand
GCTTAGTAGTCGGCGTAGCGGTAGCGTTGTTCCAGTAAGCAATCGACACGTCAATGGCACATCATAATAATCGTGATTACCAAGCACCGGGAGAATCGGCAGTTTGAATACCATATTGTCATAGCGAATGCGATTCTGTTTGAACCCGTTCTCTAAAAACTCGCGGTAAGGTTCAATAAAGTTTGCTGGGTAATACTCACGAGAACCAACAGTATAAATTACATCTCCTGTATGAAGAACAAAACTGCACCCATCCCCATGTTCTAGCATTAGTTCGGCAATTTGTCTTTGGGGATCGTGTCCGTTCTGCGCCTTCGATCCGCTATCACCAATCACCATGAAAGAAAATTCTGGATTATCTGAGTTGCCATTATCCAAAACCATACTGGTTTGGTCAATTGAGCGACGTAGAATACTCGGATGCCGCCACCGCACCCGTTCTTTCATCTTCTGAATTTTCACGGGAATTGGTGGATCAAAGATAATTTGCATAGGGTGTTGGTTGATGTTTGATGATTGATGGTTGTTATGTTAACCGTTAACTACTAACCACTTTTTCATTTATACCCAGCAGCTTGCAAGGAAAACAACTTTGCATAACGACCATCCACTTTTAACAACTCATTGTGAGTTCCCTGTTCCACAACTTCTCCTGCTTCAATCACTAGAATTTTGTCAGCCATACGTACCGTAGAGAAGCGGTGAGAAATTAAAAACACCATCTGATTTTCGGTCAAGGCACGAAAGTGATTGAAAATGTCAAACTCAGCTTGGGCGTCTATTGCCGATGTTGGTTCATCTAAAACGAGAATATCTGCTTTGTTTCGCATAAAAGCACGAGCAAGGGCGATTTTCTGCCATTGTCCGCCGGAAAGTTCTTGTCCCTGATTAAACCATTTCCCTAATTGAGTCTGGAAACCGTCAGGCAAATATTCGATAAAAGGTTGTGCCATTCCTTTTTCAGCAGCAATTTCCCAGCGGTTTTTGTCTTCTAAGTGTTCTACATCACCTATACCAATATTTTCACCAACAGTGAACTGGTAGCGGACAAATTGCTGAAAAATCACGCCTATCCGCTTTCGCAGCACATCAACATCCCATTCCTGTAAATCCAAGCCATCAAGTAAGATGCGTCCGGAGTCTGGAGTATAAAGACGTGTTAGGAGTTTGATTAATGTGGTTTTACCCGAACCATTCTCACCGACAATCGCTAATTTCTCCCCTGGCTTAAGATGCAGCGAGACATTTTTTAACGCCGGATGTAAGCTCCCTGGATAGGTAAACGAGACGTTCTCAAACCGAACTCCATCCAGCTCTTTTAAACCTTTGATCGCTTTACCCAATGGTAGTGGAACTTCCTCTTCTAAAAACTCGTAAAGGTTTGAAAGATACAGGTTGTCTTCGTACATTCCCCCAATGGAAGTTAAGGCACCAGAAAATGTAGACTGTCCTTGGCGAAACACGGTGATATACATTGTCATGTCTCCTAAGGAGATTCTACCGACAACAGTTTCTACCACAATCCAAGCATATGCGATGTAGAAAGCAGCTGTACTGAACAAACTCAGGACATATCCCCACTGTCCTCGTTTCAGTGTTAAGTCGCGATCTTCGACGTAGAGTGTATCAAACAGTTGGCGGTAGCGTTCTAGCAGCATTTCCCCGATTTGGTAGAGTTTCACTTCTTTGGCAAAGTCTTCTCTAGCTAGAAGTGTTTCTAGGTAATGCTGCTGGCGGGTTTCCGGGGCACGCCAGCTAAATAAGCGAAAAGCTTGTCCTGCAAACTTCGTTTCGGCAAAAAATGCAGGTAGAGATGCCAGTACCAATACGATGACTGCCCAAACTGAGAATTTGATCAGCAAAAAGCCATAAGTCACAATTGATAAAGCACTTTGCACCAAGCCGAAGGTACGGGTGACTAGCGAGAGGGGACGAATTGATGCTTCTCGCCTTGCATTGGTTAATTTGTCGTAAAATTCTGAGTCCTCAAACTGAGCTAGGTCAAGAGTGAGTGACTTTTCCAGAATCAAAACATTCACCCGTTGACCGAGAAGCATCCGCAACAGAGACTGGCAAACCGTCAGTCCTCGCTGACTCCCTGCCAGCACAGCGACGGCGATCGCCTCTAATCCCACGTACATTAATGGATGATAGCTATTGACAAATGCATGATTATGTGTATTAATTTGTAAAGGTGCAAGATTGCGCGTCTCTAAAACAGCATCAACGATCAGCTTACCGATGTAAGCAACAGCAGCTGGTAAAAGACCAGCCACCAAAGTTAAAATCGCGAATAGGACAGTCAGAGAGCGGCTGGTAGTCCACACCAAACCGATTGCTCGGCTACTGTAGCGGAAAACCTCCAATGATTGACGCAGAGCGTTACGTTTTTTACGAGTTCCCATACTATTTTTATAGCGTAAAAAACTGTAACTTGGCTAGCATCCTACATAGGGAGTGGAGAGAAGAAATTTTCTGGCTTCATTAGCGGATAAAGGCATAATTGTCTAGATGTTAATTATGCGCTAAAAAATCCGCTCCTCTTAAAGGCTAACTGATTTAACTGTGCGTCTGCTCGCTCGTAATTGTACTGCTCGTTGCACAACTGATGCCTCACCGCTCGCTTTGCGAGAATTCAAAATGACTTTTGACGAACCCGAACGCGAGTGCGTCTCCCCTTGGGAGAAGGGGCTTACCTCCTCCTCGCAATATCGGCACAAACAGTATCGTATCTCCAATTCATCCAGGCTAAGATGCTCCTCGATTTTGATTCGTTTCGGCTGAAGCGATCGCCCTTTGACTACATCCTTCTTTTATATTATGGTTGATTGTGCGGACATCATATCAGACTTTCAAACGGAGTTAGCAATCAGATCAAGTGTTAGAAATTTGACGTTGTTGAATGAGGGGAATGCGAATGATAAACTCAGCACCAACTCCTGGTTGCGAAACGCATTCTAAAGAACCGCCATGTCTTTCTGTGATAATTTGGTAACTAATAGCCAGCCCCATCCCTGTACCTTGTCCAACGGGTTTGGTTGTAAAAAAGGGATTAAATAGTTGCTTTTTAACATCTTCTGGTATTCCCAATCCGTTGTCAGCAATGCGAATTGTGACTTGATTTGCCACTAGTAATTGCGTGCGAATATAAATTCGGGGATTATCCATCAGAGCTTGTTTTTTTGTTGCCCACCGCCCTCTAACCACTGAATCTTCTAAAGCATCGATCGCATTCACCAAAATATTTAGAAATACTTGGTTTAATTGCCCAGCATAACATTCAATCAAGGGGATGTTGCCGTATTCTTTGATCACCTCAATTTGGTGGCGCTGGTCAGTAGCCTTGAGGCGGCTATTGATCAGCACCATCGTACTATCAATTCCCTCATGTATATCAACCGCTTTCATTTCCGCTTCATCTAAGCGTGAGAAAGTCCGCAGGGAAAGTACAATCTCTTGAATCCGCTCTGCTCCCATCATCATTGATTTGAATAACTTGGGTAAGTCTGACCTCAAGAAGTCTAGTTCAATTAAATCTGTAAACTCCTCAATTGCCTTCACTGATTGGGGGTAATGTTTTCGGTAGAGATCTAACAGTAAAATTAATTTTTGAGTGTATTCATCAGCCGGGTAAAGGTTGCCGTAAATAAAGCTAACTGGGTTGTTAATTTCATGTGCAATCCCTGCTACTAGTTGTCCCAAAGCCGACATTTTTTCACTTTGCACCATCTGTGTCTGGGTGCGATGTAATTCTTTTAAGGTCATTTGTAATTGGTCATTTTTATGATTTAATGCTTGGGTGCGTTCTTTCACCCTGTCTTCTAGTTCCGCGTACAAACACGCATTCTCTAAGGAGATTGCCGCTTGGGACATTAATAAATGCAAAATTTCTAGGCGATCGCGCGTAAACGCTCCCACCGTCAGGTTATTTTCTAAGTATAAAATGCCAATCAACTTGCCTTGGTTGAGAATTGGCGCACAGAGAATACTCTTGGGTGAGTGGTGCAGCATATAAGGGTCAGCTGCTAGGGTTGCATCAACTACTGCATTCTCAATCACAGCCAAGGTGAGGGTATTTTTGACCCGATTGATCAGGGCAACAGGCACTGTTTGATGATCGTCAAAGGGCAGCGAGAGTGCATCCGCACCGCTACGCGAATGCAAGACAATGGCAGGCTGTTCGAGTTGAGAAAGGGCTTCAATTAACCAGCGATCTCCTTTTGGCATCAGTAACGCACATTTATCAGCACCCGCATTTTTGAGTATCACCTCAAGTAGAGTTGAGAGTAATTTATCCAACTCAATTTCACTCGACAAAGATTGAGAGGCTTTGAGAATGGTTGCTAGATCGAGGGCTTCTGAGAGGCTGCAATAATTTATAGATGTAGCCAACTGCGATTGGAGCTAATTCATTGTTCTGCTGGTGCTTAGGACGCATCACCGTTTCATTGTAGATAGTTCCAACTAAGCAATCTGGTTGACTCACGGTTTCCCTAAGGTTTCTCAGCACCTGCCGCTGTATATCTAAATAGGCTTGAGAAGAATATTGTTTTGTCTGCGCCATCACAGCACTGTAATTGGCTGCTTCAACTTCACAGGTGTCTAATTCTCCTCCAGCGAAAAATTTAGTATTTATGTAAACTCCTATGTTGTAGCCAGCGTTGAGAAAATCGCCAGTTTCTATGCCTGCCGTATAGCCAGCTTTCAGGGTTGGTACTACTGCCAAGAAAGCTTCTTGCCGATGCTGAATAAATAACCCAAACAAAAATAGAACTAAGGATTTGAGTTCCGGTAGATTGAATCGATCTAGTAAATTCAATGCGACTTCACCAAATTTATAGCCCGTTTTCACATCTTGGAAAACAGCACACAGCAACATCCCGTGAATAGCATACCCCACCATAGATGCTGGCGCATTCCCAAACTGAAGGGATAAACGTACCATTGTTGTGCTTAGGAAAGGCAGTAAACCCCGATTTCCCTGCGATATCGTGCCAACTAATACTTCTAACAGTTGCATTGCTGCCACTGATGTACGATCGCTCATCAATGGCAAATCAACCAGTTCTTCAAGCTGTTTGCCGCTTAGTTGATGGTTCAGCTTTTGTAAGGCTACGCCAATCTTGGCTTCGTCTACTTCCGTTGGGAGTTCTACCCCCAATTGTGCTAGAGCCTCTTTGCCAACTGCGATCGCCTCCAACATCTGGCCTTGGGCAGTCAGGGCGATAATTTGAATCTCGTAAATTTATCACACTCCCAATATCGAATCTCCCAATCAAAACTAATTAGCTTGTCATCATGTAATGCCTTGAGAAACTGTATAGCAAAAAAGGGATTACCTTTGGATTTTTGAGCAACCAATTTTGTCAATGGTTCGGCAATAGATAACTCGCAATTGAGCGTATCTGCCACCAACTGATTCATATCTGGTTCGCTTAACGATGACAAAGTAATCGTATTCACTGTTATCCCAGCTTTGACGAGATCATCTACTGTTAAGATAAATGGATGGACGGGCGAAACTTCATTATCTCGATAAGCACCTAATACTAATAAATATCTTGTCTCTTGCATTAATAATTGTACCAAATTCAGCGATGCGGAATCTGCCCATTGCAAGTCATCTAAAAACATTACTAAAGGATGTTCAGCACTAGTAAAAACTTGCATGAACTTTGGAAAGAGCATATTAAAGCGATTTTGGGCAGCACTTCCTGATAGTTCTGCTGCTGGTGATTGTTTACCGATAATATTTTCTAATTCAGGAATTACGTCAATCAAGACTTGCCCATTGTCGGCAACGGCTTCCAGAATCTTGCTTTTCCAGACTTGCAGTTGTGCATCTGATTCTGAGAGTAATTGCCCCATCAAATCGCGGAACGCTTGGACAAAAGCGCTGAACGGGATATTGCGCTGGAATTGGTCATATTTGCCTTTAATAAAATAACCACGTTGGCGCACAATCGGTTTATGAACTTCGTTGACAACTGCTGTTTTCCCAATTCCCGAAAAGCCTGCTATCAACATCATTTCAGTTGCACCAAGACTAACTCGCTCAAATGCTTGCAGGAGGATTTCTACCTCGTTTTCTCGACCGTAAAGTTTTTCTCTGATGATAAAGCGATCGCACACATCCCATTGGGCAATCGGGAAACTCTTAATTTCACTAAAAACTTGTAGCTGATCTAAACAAGTTTCTAAATCAAACTTCAGTCCCAAGGCACTTTGATAGCGGTTCTCGCCATTTTTCGCCATCAATTTATTGACAATCTCCGAGAGTATAAACGGGATTTGTGGGTTAATTTCATATACTAAAGGTGGAAGTTTCGTAATATGACAATGCACCAATTCCATCGGATCATTTGATTGAAACGGTAAAACTCCAGTGAGTAACTCATAAAACGTGACCCCAACTGAATAAAAGTCAGTCCGGTAATCAATCCCCCGATTCACTCTTCCTGTTTGTTCTGGGGAAATATATGCAAGTGTCCCTTCCAACACATTGGGATTCATTAGGGTTTGAGTTTCCCTTGGTAGTAAAGATGCAATACTGAAGTCAATTAATTTAACTTGTTTGGTTTCGGGATTAATTAAAATATTGTTGGGTTTAATATCTTTATGAATAATTCGCTCCCGATAGAGAATATCTAAGGTGTTACAGAGTGCGCTCGCTATCTGCAAAAATTCCTGTAGAGATGCGATATATCGCGTCTCTAGAGAGATGAAATAATCTTTTAAAGAAATCCCTCCAAAATCTTCCATCACCAGTGCATAGCCATTTTGGAAGGCTTCTAGGCTGTAAGTGGCGATGATTAGGGGTGAGTTGAGATTTTTGGTGATGGTGTACTGATTGCGAAACTGTACCAATTCGCCAAAATCCGGATATGGATTTTTCAGCAGTTTAATCACCACAGGTAATGAGTCAACTTCTCGATAACCCCGATAAACCAGGGTTCTGGAACCATTGTAGAGTTGTTCGCTTATTTGATATGCGGGAATATTGGATAGAGTGCTTACCATACTGCGCTCATCTGTGAAGACTTTCAGATTTAGTGTTCCCAGATATAGTCCTCACTAATCATTGGTGAGAGAGTTGAGGATGCCAATTTGCTCTTTTCTCTTGGTCATAAAAGAACGAGCTTACTTCGGCGTTGCTGAACCATATTATGAATTAGGCGATCGCCCTAATTCACATTTCTATTCTGCAACGTCCTTCTTCTTTATCTTTTTTAATGAAGTTAAGCAGGCAGATTGGTGAGAAACTCTTCTAAAGAAGTAACAGCGATCGCCGCATCCATCAGACTTTCTAGCTCCTCTAGACTCTCACTCTCAAGCCTTACTTCTAAAGAAGCTGGAATTTCCCCAAAGCGTTGTTGCAATACTCGGATTAACTGCCGTCGCGCACCCTGCTGTACACCCTGCTGTACACCCTGCTGAAAACCGCGTTCCTCACCTTCGTTGAGAATTTGTTGATACCAAGGCGATTCTCGTAATACTGTCATATCCCACCTCATGATTTCTTGCACAACAGGCATGTCTAACACAAAACTAGCAAAAAATGCTAGTAATGGTTCTAACTGATTTAACTGTGCGTCTGCTCGCAGCAATTGTACTGCTCGTTGCACAACTGATGCCTTACCTCCTCCTCGTAATATGGGCACAAATGGTAGTAATGATGGTAGTGGTTGCTGAAACACAATCTCGGCATCAACCTCCCACAAATTAATGACGCGATAGTCTTGAATTGCCCGTAGCCCTAGAAATTCTTGCTCATAACTACTAGTAACAGTTAAAGTGGATGGAGGCGGCAAGATGTTTATTAATACTGGGTAAGTTGGCTGTCGATATTTTTCCTCTGCTAAAGCAGCATATGCTCTCATCCGTCGGGGCATATGTGCCGTGTAACGCAACTGCAACTCGTTCAGTATCAAAAAATCCCCGTGGATAGCGCTGTATGCTTTTACTAGAACATCTGTTTCACGGCTAATCCACTGAAACTCAGAATCTAGAATTTCCTTTGCCACAACTTCGGGACGCTGTGTTACCCATTGTACCCATGCATCCGGAGCCAAACTAATCAGTTTTTTACTACCACTATCTGCTGCTTTCGCCACAGGATTTTCGAGATCAATAATAAGTTCGTTAGTTCTAAATATACATTAACATTGCGTCTAAATACACAATTATACAAGTTCATTCGTAGTTGCGCTTTGATCGCGATCGCCGTTCTTGCGCTACTTACTAAGGAGGGTATGAAGTAAGCTAGAGTCATTATTTTGTTTCCGTTTCATCAAGCAATCAGTCTTATGAACTTTGAAAACCGACGGCAACTTGCAATCACAGAATTTACTGATTTTTTACAAACTCCTTTAGAAACAATACTACAAGAGCATCACAACACTCATGCTTCTACAGCCGCTTTAGCGTTATTTCATGAAGTCGCTGCTACTGTTCCCGCTTACAAGACTTTCTTAGCACAACAGGCTATAAACCCCGATGAATATCAAAACTTTGAGGATTTTCAAAAATTACCTCTCCTGACAAAAGAAAATTATTTACAGCGTCATTCGTTAGCTGACTTATGTCGCCACGGGCAGTTAGAATCATGTGATATGATAGCTGTTTCCTCCGGTTCTACGGGAAAACCTACATTTTGGCCTCGTTTCTTTACAGATGAACTCCATATTGCAACACGCTTTGAACAGATATTTCATGACAGTTTTCATGCAGATACCAAAAGTACCTTAGCTGTTATTTGTTTTACTTTAGGAACCTGGGTTGTTGGGATGTACACAACAAACTGCTGTCGCATTCTTGCTACCAAAGGTTATCCGATCACAGTGATAACTCCTGGCAATAATAAAGAAGAAATCTTGCGAGTGGTGCAGGAACTTGGTTCACACTTTCAGCAAGTCGTTTTGTTGGGATACCCGCCATTTCTTAAAGATGTCATTGACACTGGAATTACCCGTGGTGTTGAGTGGCAGCAATATCAAATCAAGTTGGTTATGGCAGGGGAAGTCTTTAGTGAGGAATGGCGTAGTTTAGTTGGTGAAAGAATCAAAGCGCAAAATCCTTGCTACGATTCAGCTGCACTTTACGGCACGGCGGATGCAGGTATATTGGGCAATGAAACACCTTTGAGTATCTGTATCCGACGGTTTCTGGCAAATCATCCAGAGGCAGCGCGTACTTTGTTTAGGGAATCTCGTCTACCTACACTTTTACAGTACGATCCCATCAGTCGCTTTTTTGAAGTTAATGATGGCAATTTGCTGTTTTCTGGAGACAATGGTATTCCCCTCATACGGTATAACATTATGGATTCTGGGGGTCTCATTAGTTATGATGCCATGATCCAGTTTTTGGCAGAATGGGGTTTCGATCCGGTAGCAGTTTTAAGTGAGAACACCAGAGGTATTCGTCCGTTTCCTTTCGTTTATGTCTTCGGACGTTCTAATTTTACAGTTTCTTACTTTGGAGCCAATATCTATCCTGAAAATGTGACGGTGGGATTAGAGCAGCCTGTCATTAGAGAATGGGTGACAGGTAAGTTTGTCTTGCAGGTGCAAGAAGATGCAGATCGGAATCGCTTTTTATCTGTGGTTGTAGAGTTAGCACCTTTAGTGGAAGCGAGTGAAGAAAAAAGAATTGCGATCGCATCCTCTATACTTTCCCAACTTAAACGCCTCAACACCGAATTTGCTAACTACGTTCCAACAGAATACCAAATGCCAGTTGTTGCCTTAGCTCCCATCGGCGATCCAGAGTATTTTCCTGTAGGGGTAAAGCATCGCTACACCCGCAAGTAGAGGCTTGTCGTTGCGATGCCTTTGGCAACGGCGGTATCGCCGTATCGCCAACGATCTAGCTAGGCTGTTTTGTTACCAGTAGTTTCTGCCATATTCATGAGGAAACTAAGTGGTTTCAAGTCAGTCAACACAAATCAAAGGTGCTTTGTCGATCACTGTGCTGTATATTTTCCAAAAAACCGCTACGGATGTAGTATGAAATATAGGTACTAAGCAATTCTGCGCTTACTGGTGGACAGTTTATAGAAGTTCCCGCAAGACTATTAAGCGTATTCTGACAGTCAAACTCTATAGTTACGGAGTTAGACGTTTGCTCTTTCATCTTATTATCAGTCTCAGATACTCCCTCATCAAAAAGGTGAAATAACGGATATAATGTGTTTTCTGAAGACTGCTCAACACTCTTGAGCAGATCTGCTCGCCAGTTTTTATACGAAATCTGTTCAAGTGAATAACCAAAAGAGCGGAGCCAAGTGAAAATGTCGCTCCAGGGAGCAGGGAAGGGATTAACAATATGAAAGGTTTGTCCCAATGATTTTGTTTGCCTTGATATATGGACGATAGATTTGCTTACGTAGTCCGCAGGAACCATTTCAACCATTATGTTTAAATCTGGAACACTTCCAAGTTGAATGCAGCCTTTTATCATTCTGGAGATTAAGTCATCTGTCTTACAGTGTCCTGTTTGACTTTGCCCTGAAACTCTTCCAGGTCTATATATACACACAGGAAGTCCTCTAGTGCGTGCGATTGTGACTAACTTTTCCGCAACCCATTTACTCTGCACGTAGCCACCTACCAAACTACCACCATGATCTAAAGAGTCATTTTCGTGGAATACCCGATCTTTAAACAACCCCACTGAAGGGAAAACGGAAAAGGTAGAGATATAATGTAAAGGCTTGACTTTTATTTGGCTTGCCAATCTCAGGACTTCTTGAGTTCCAAGAACATTAGCTGCCTTAAGTTTAGAATATGGTCCAACGAAATTAACTAATGCGCCATTATGATAAATGACATCTATTGTACTTGCCAACAATTGAAAATGTTGATTGGAGAGACCACAAAGTGGCTGAGATAAATCTCCGGTAACTGAGATAATTCTGGAACTAAAACATTCATTCCACAGTAAGTAAGACTCAAGATTTGCTTGTATTTTCTTTAGGCCGGATTCCACATTAGAAGAGCGTACCAAGCAATAAATGTCAGCATCAGTCTGCTGTAGGAGTTCATAGAGTAAAAAAGCTCCTACAAAACCTGTTGCTCCAGTAAGAAAAATACGCGCAGGTGTCACATACTCAACGGGGATATTGGCGGCGCAAATTGTATCATCTAAAACAGCTTCTGCATTGAGATCCGTGACAGATATTGTGGCAGATGGAGTCAGTGTTGCCTGAAGAACATGATCAATGGCTTTAGCCATCCCCGCAACGGTAGGTGTTTCGAGCAGGGCGTGCAAGGACAATTTTACTTTGAATGTATTTTGTACGCGGAAGAGCAGTTGAGTAGCTGTCAGGGAATGACCACCAAGGTAAAAGAAATTGTCATCGGCACTTACTTGCTCAAGCCGAAGCACTTGAGTCCAGATGTCAGCCATTACCTCCTCAGTTGGTGTGCGGGGAGCCACAAAAGTTTTTTCGAGTTCAGCTTGTGCCGACTCAGGATTTGGTAGTGCCTTGCGGTTTACTTTGCCGTTGGGCGTCAGTGGTAAGGTATCCAGCACCACGAAAGCACTAGGCACCATGTATTCAGGCAGCTTTTGTTTCAGGAAGGAGCGCAGATCACTAATTGTGGGTATCTGTTCTTGATGCGGGACAATGTAGGCGACTAAACGTTGATCACTCCTGATGTCTTCTTTGGCGATGACGACAGTTTCTCGTACATTTGGGTGTTGGTTGAGTAAAGCTTCAATTTCTCCGAGTTCAATCCGGAAGCTCCGTATTTTTACCTGTAGGTCAATCCGCTCCAGGTATTCTATATTGCCATCAAGTTTGTAACGAACCATGTCCCCAGTTTTATATAAGCGTTCCCCGGCCTTGTTGCTAAAAGGGTTGGCAATGAACTTTTCAGATGTAAGTTCTGGTCGATTGAGATAACCACGGGCTAAAGATACACCGCCGATGTGTAATTCCCCAGGAACTCCCACAGGAACTGGCTGTAAGCGTTTGTCTAAAATGTAAAATTGTGTGTTGGCAATTGGGCGACCGATAGAGACGATGCTGTCTGCTGAAGAAGCATTGTTAAGAGTCTCCACCTTGTGGACAGCTGACCAAATAGTGGTTTCTGTAGGACCGTATAGATTCCAAAGTCCAGTGCCCCTTTCAAGCAACTGATTGGCGAGTGAGCGCTGGAGTGCTTCACCACCGCAGAGAATTTTCAATTGCCCACTGTCGTGCCATCTTGATGCTAGTAGCAACTGCCATGTTGCTGGCGTGGCTTGCATAATTGTCGCACCCGAGGATGACAAACGCTTTAATAACTCGGTTCCATCAGTGGCAACTTCGCGGCTGACTAAGACTAAACGTGCACCTACAATCAACGGCACGTACAATTCCAGTGCGGCAATATCAAAAGATAATGTTGTTACTGATAGAAGGGTATCTTTCTGGCTGAGATCGACATTTAGGCGCATGGCATTTAAGAAGTTCACCAAAGCACCATGCAGAATTTGTACTCCTTTTGGTTTGCCAGTGGAGCCCGAGGTGTAAATTACGTAAGCCAAGTGTTCGGGTGTGACCTTGTTGTACGGACTCTCCTCGCTCTTCTTAACAATCTGTTGCCAATCGGCATCCAAGCATACTACTTTCGCTTGATGTTCGGGCAATATTGCCATCAAACGCTCTTGGGTTAGCAGGAATGGCACAGATGCATCAACGAGCATAAATGTCAAGCGGTCCCGTGGGTAGGCAGGGTCTAACGGCAGATATGCTCCACCTGCCTTGAGAATGCCCAACACTCCCACCACCATCTCGATAGACCGCTCTACGCACAGACCGACCAACACTTCTGGTCCCACGCCCAATGCCTGTAAGT
>JAQYWP010000962.1 GCA_029379285.1 Rhizonema sp. PD38 | reverse complement strand
TGGCAGTATTTATTACAACAGGGTGGTAATGGTAGGCACAATTGATGAAAATCAATAGTAGAATCAGCTTGGGCTACAAGCTTTGTTGCTCCCGCTTCATCTCCCAATTTAAACTCGCATAGATAGATTCATGTTTCTTTCAAAACCGTCTTTTGACTAGTCTGAGTTGCAAACCGTTCTTCAAGAGAGCGAGTATCATCAGGCTGTGACTTGCCAAACCTTTTCTGGTAACATTGTTCAATAAATTCTGGCAATGGCAATTTCCAAGGTTCCTGACGGTGATTTGCCAAACTGCCAAATTTTTTTGGGTTCATGCCCAATTCTCTTGCCATCTGTACCTGCACATGTGTTAATCGATACTTTTTCCTCGCCTCGAGCCAAGGAAGCAATTTCTGTGGAATCGACTGTTTCTGCTTGGTCATTGTCTGACTCTGTGGATGAATTTACATTTATAGTAAGTTGAGAATGACGGGGCGATGCCTGACGGCAAGCCTAAGAAAGAGCGTTCACTCCAAAAAGCGGAGTGGTGTACGAATTACTTGTAGCGGGACGCTCTCGCTTATAGTATAAGGGGCGGTCGCTCAATTGTAGAAAGGAAAGCGTCAGCTTTCACCCATGACTGTTGATCTGGAGTGTTAAGAATTGTTGGAGAGTGTGCGATGTACCTAATTGTCGCATTTACATTGGATATTCTCTCATTGCCTTATCAATCGCCACTAAGTCATACGGCGGGTCAAATTGTCGCCTGTTCTTGATTGGAATTAGCACTGCCAACACCCCCATTTTTGTAGATAAATCCTTGACAGGAGTATTGACACATATCCCAGTCATGCACGCCCATTCGTACCATTGTTGCTGAAGAGGTGTCAGAGTATGTGAATCTGCTTTGGACGGTTCCGGCTTTTTGACTAACCACCCTTCCTCTAAGCATTTCATAAAGTACAGTACCCTTCACGGTTAGTGACTTCACCTTCTTTCGCTTTTTGATCAACGTAAGCGATCGCTTCTGCAAACTTCTCCGAATGCGCTGACCACAGCTTTTCTGCTTTGGCTGGAACCAAATGAATCGCACCATTTTTCAGCATCTGCATAATTTCGGTGGGGAATGTTGCAGCTCCTCCAGTTGCTATGCTTTTAATCGCTGTTATGCTCGGCCTCTTGGTCGTCCGCAATAGGGACTACCCCATCAGCATCATCAAGATGCCGTATATTGTTTTCATCAGAGTCAGTATTTTGTATTAAAGGAAACTTAATAACTTTCTTTGTACGGATGTCCTTAATACGGACTACCGGAGCTGGAAGCCATTCCTCAACTGGTTTAAACCAATACTCGCGCTCTGGTACCGGGTCGCTTGTGTTCTTCTATGATATTCTGCTCCTTGGCATTCTTACAATCCTTTGAGTATTGTTTTTCGGTCGCACCCGGTTCTCGCGGCTACATTGTCAGCTGACTCAGTAAAGGTTCCCCCCGAGATTGTGCGGTAAATCACTTGGGTTAAAGTGAATGAGACATAAATTGGTTGATAGAGGTAAAAATGCTTGATATTCTATTCCGTTGGCTTTATGTGGAAGAAGAAGTCGAGCCAAATATTTAAGTTTTTTCAGGCGATGCTAACCGAAATGACATCCAACGGCGGTCATCCTTTGCAAGATACTAATTCCTTACTCTCCTTGCTTCGGCATCCTATCCAAGAGGATGTTCAATCTCCTGATTGTCTTCTGCTGGTTGCAGAACTGAACTCCCCAGAGAGTCAACTAATTGGCATTCTTGAAGCTAATATTGCCAAGCTATACCCAATATTTCTACCCAAATCATCTCTGCATATCCGGGCAGTTTATGTAGCTCCTAAATTTCGTCGCCGTGGAATTGCGCGAGCGCTTTTTGAAGAAGCTTTTGCATGGGGGCATGCCAGGGGCTGTATAGAAGTTGATTTGAACGTCAGGCAAAATTCACCCGCAAAAGCACTTTATAAAAGCTTGGGATTTGAAGCATTTGAGATTGAGATGCGGCGAAAATTGTAAGTAGCCCATCAACAACTTTTGGTTAATTTAAAATTAGTATGTAAACCCTCAAAAAATAGTTTAACGCGCGCAGTTATCGCCACATGCCCTGTTGGCTCATCACATTAATTAGTTAGTGCCGTTATACCCATCGCTAATATTAACTGGAGTTTAGACTAAATTCTATTTTTCAGGCTACAACCCTTATGTAGCAGGCATTTTAGACTTGGGAATTTAAACTAGGCTTATAAATTAGGAAAACCTGTCTGGATAAGGGTTTAGCGGTTTGGAAAGCAAAATTAGTCTAAGCTCCAAATATTAAAGGCAGAGATAGGTAAAGTCTTTACCTTTTAGAAGTTGAAAAGTTCAACTCTTGTTGAATGGCTTTGGCATCATTATACAAATCGGTAACTCTAGAATTAGAACTAGGACAACTAATGTCGGGAGATGTTTGCTTTTTATACTTCACTTCAGTCCTTGTACCGAAGGAAACGCTTTTTGGACAAGACTTATGGGGTAATTTTGATAACGGCTCCAATGCTAAAATCTCATCAAAAAATTTGGTGGTTAGCTTTGAGGAAATTCTACCTGATCCCTGACGATTACAAACAGTGTAAGTTGCCTGACCTGACTGTAGTACAGAGATTGTGTAAGGACAGGTATTAGTAGATCCACTATTGAGAATAATTCCAGGGGATTGAGACACACTCACTCTCATAGGAGTTTCAAGTTGTGCTGGTTGAGCAAATGCAGGAGACGTAAAACTTCCCACTAGTAGAGTCAAAGGTAGTCCGCTCTGAATGACGAAACGACGAAAGTTATTCATGTACATGTTCAATTTTCTTTCCTCCATTAAATTAGAATGAGAACACCAATCTTAATTTATTAGTGCGTAAGGACTGACTTGATTTACCAGACATCAGATAACCAAAAATAAGCTTCATGGTTATCTATAATATAAATATGTAAGCAATATCTACTTATGCACTTTTAGGTATTGCGACTTGTAATTAGATGTGCGTTGAAATTAGAGGAGAAAACCCCTGTTACTCCAGCACGTTGAGGTTTTTTTTTGGGTCCAAGAACGTGCTGAACCGCTATAAAGAAAGCGGTTTTTTGAAGATGTATAGAAAGTCTCCCATCTTGCAGGGTAAGCGCAACTCAAACCCTATTGATAAGAAGCTTTTGAAGCATCATGATTGTGATGTAAACAAGCAGTAAGAATCGTCAACATATAATTGTTATCCATAGCGGCACGAGAGCGATTTCTAACGATTACTACGCTTGAACGATTGCTCCAAATTTGAGGCGTTAAGTGCAATTCGACGCAGCAATGACAAATTTTGTGAAGCATGACCAGTGCGGACAAGAGCTCGCATCTTCATTGAATGTGACATCTAGAGTCCAGTGTAAACCATTTTCAATGCTCCAATGGAGTCTAATAGCTTGCCCTAATTTGCTTGCATCGCAGTCCAAAGTAGTGAGATAAAACTGCACTTCGCGGGTTGAAAGGTTCCAAAGATGTCGGACACGGACAACCATAACCACACATTTAAGTCCAGCCCAATCACTTTGATTGTGTAAAGGTGGTAATTGAGAAACTGGAACACACCAAATTTGACGGTTCTCGGTACGATGATGACCTTGATTTTATGAATGAAACAAACGCCGAATATCAAGCCAGACTTGATGAGATGATTGGGGTAGCTCAGATCTTGCACCTGGAAATTTGAATGTCAATTCCTTGACTAAGTGCCAGTTC
>JAQYWP010000961.1 GCA_029379285.1 Rhizonema sp. PD38 | reverse complement strand
AAAAACGGCGTCCAAGTTTCAATCCCACACTTTTAAGTGTGGGATCATAGCTGCCTTCTGAATTCGCCTGTGTCAATCTCAAGTGTTACTAAGCCCTGAAGGGCTTCTGGCAGCTTTCATCCCCCTGCCTAAAGTACAGATGTGTTTTGGAGCGTGGCGGAAAAACACATCTTCACGGGTTTTCAGCTAGCCGTTCTTATAAGGATAACTTAAAAAGTAGGTGGTAGAAGGTAAGGAGTTCCTCTCTTTTACCACCTACTTTTTGAGCGACGTGTTAAAACCCCTCTTGATCACAACAGAATTTATCTATAGATTTTTCTTACACCCCTATTCTGCTACATATGGCTTGTAGAGCGGCGATCGCTTCTCTATGTAGAGATTCAAGTCATAGATTTTTCCTTTATTGTGATACTAGTCACCTGTTAAACAGACGCAAATCAATGCGCTTGCACTCGTTTTTCGGAATCATCCAATGTGATACGTTACAGCCCAGCCCCATTTTATATGGGGCTTTTTTTTACTTTATCTGTTCATTGAGCCAAGCTACTCATTTTTTATTTAAAATTCCCTAAAGACTTGGAGGGGAGATGATAAGCTAATATCTCTCAAACATAAAAATATGGTGTAGATAAAATCTTCACCAGATCTTATAAACTTATAATTTTCCCAGATCGCCGCAAATCTTTACAAAACAGCCGGACTGTAGCTCGAGCCTGCTCGGGATTCGATGCTAGTCGCTGGTCCTACGAAAGTCAATGCTACCCAACTAGCAACGCCTGATCGTTAAGATGTTGATATTATTCTGCTCATAGCTAACTTTTGAAGTGCTAATAGCCAAATGCTTAGCAAACAAACTAACTCTGTTTTTCTGCAACAGGATCAGCAATGTAACGGAAATCTGGTTCAGAATTCCAAGGACCGCGATGATCGACTTGACCATTTGTAGATAAGTTGTAATAAATATCTACGGTGTTATCCGGTTGGATATTCCCAAAGAACGGATCAGTTAATTTACCCAGAGATTCCAATGCTTTCATAAACATCTGAGTATGAGAAATTTCCCGTGTAAGAAGATGAACAAGCGTCTTCTTACTCCCATCATCAGTAGCAAGTTTAATCAACTCTTCATAAGTCTGACGTGCGCCTGCTTCAGCACCAATGTTAGCCCGGAGATCGCGTACTACATCACCACCCTCATTGACATAGCTGGCAGTCCAGGTATTACCTTGACTATCAAGCAAGTGAGGTCCTATTCCTCGAACAGCAAACAAAGTGCTTTTATATGCTTCGGTTTGATCAACTTTTTTGGTATGACCTTCAATAAGTCTACCTACCATTTCTAAGTGTCCAAACTCTTCAAGGGCAATGTCTTGCAACATATCTCGAATCTCTGGATTCTCACAGTGGAAAGACTGAGTCCAATATTGGAGCGCTGCTGTTAATTCACCAGTAGCTCCACCAAATTGCTCTAACAGCAGTTGAGCAAAACGGGGATTTGGTTCATTTACCTTAACACTATGAATCGCTTCTTTCTTATGAAAAAACATACCGTGTTCTCCTTCTTTTAGATTACTTGTTCATTCCATCTTTCTATAAGATATTGTGTGAATCAATTTCTCTTCAAAAGCTGGAACTTACTGACTTCCACTTAACGATAGTAAGGAGATTATCTAAATTAAACCTGCATCTTAAGAAAGACTTGCTCTCTAAGCATCTCTATCCCTAGTGTAAGCATTTAGTCGTCAGCCATCAGTTGTTAGCACTGATATTATCAATGTAGTAAGTAGTAGACAGCACACCGACGAATACCTGAACGGTTACAAAGAAAAGGTATAGCTTAGAGAGTTGCCCTATGAGCGTTCAATTTTTTGCCCATATCGACTTCCTATTGTTGTTCTGAGTTATATGTATAGAATTTGTCAAATGCTCCTATAGTCTCAATTTTGTAAGAAGGTAGCAAGGAATTCAATTTTAAATTCGTAATGTAAATACTAACAATAATTAAATCTTGCCTTTGCGTACTAGTAGTAATAATTCCTCGCATTTGCGGTTGAGCTGAATCTACAAATTTATTACAATTAAAATGTATTAAACTTTCTAATATGGTGGGAGTTTTCTTACAAAAATCGGTTTTTAAATATTTTGTCAGCTTTTGCACTGCATATTCTTCATATTCAGCCTGAGTAGGATTTGTTTTTGCCATTACTATCCCTAAGGCAGCTAATACCCCGACTCCCACATATGCTACAATAGTTGACGCTTTCATGTTTTCCAACTGTGATTTGCTGTAGTACTTAAGACTCTACATTAGCGGAGTCCGTTCCAAGTAACAGAAGCAAGCAGCGCAGTTATTACTCCTGGAGGTGTGAAAACCTGAGGAGTAGCTATCAACTGCTTTCTAGAAGGTTCCCCTCAAGTCCCGCAAGTAGGTCTGAGGAGTAGGGAAAAGACTTTTAATGTTTGGTGATGTACTTATATTATAACAATTGCTTATCAAAGAAGTGGGATGGCTGATACTTGTGTGGGCATAAGTATGATATAATACTACAGAAGAAGACTTTTCTCTGTAAAATGTATATCAAGAAACTAAAAATTTCATCTTGATCAAGATGTGGAAGTTTCAACAAAGATATGTTATATTGATTAAATCAATGGCGAGCGTAGCCAAGTGGTTAAGGCAGAGGATTGTGATTCCTCCACTCGTGGGTTCAAGTCCCATCGTTCGCCCTTATAAATCTCGGTGCTGATCAAAATAAGAATTAAGCAATGATGACGGTTTTTAGTTGATAGATGACTGTCAACTACAAGCGTCTTATGGTTGTTAATCCTTAAAAGCTTGAATAGACTGAGCAAAGTGGGACTATGTCATGGTTGTAATATATAGTCTTTAGAAAGCTATAACAATTTCATCGGAAGTGACAAAAAGTGTTGAGTCTGGGAACCAAACGTCATAGGGATATTCGGACTCAAAAGTATGCGCGAATCATAGCGAGTACGCGGACGGAGAGTGTAGAATGGTTAATTTTGCCTAGTATTTTGCTAATTCGTACCAAGTTCTTTGACCTACGACTCCATCTGCTACTAAATTTCGACGATTTTGAAAGGCACTGACAGCTATTTCTGTTAATGCACCAAAAGCTCCATCTACTCGAACCCTATAACCATTGGATAACAACAGCCGTTGCAATACTTTTACAGCAACACCTGAGTCATTAAAATGGAGAGTCGGCATAGGTGGAATATCACGTTTTACATCAATTGTATCGTTTTTACTTTGATTGCTTGTGGAGAGTGATGCATCTGCTAAGTAAATTGTCCTTCTGAACTGATAACGATGAGAATTCTCAGTATCTCTATTTTGAATTTTGGACTCAGCTAAACTAGAAAGACTTTCATGCTCAGTCTTATTGACTTTTAAAGATGCCAGTGCGGATGAAGTGGTGGCGAGAATTTTTTCTGAGTGTATAAATTCGGGTGGTGTTATTTGTGCAGTAAAATTTAATTGAGATAACTGACCCCATGCTGACTTTTCTATACCATAGTGTAGCTTTAACGTTAGCTGCGCTAGTAAATGGCATGGCGATAGTTGTTTTGTTTTTAACACACTAGTCATCAGCAGGGCAATATCACTCATTGTGTTTCATTTTACTAAAACCCATATTTCCCTTGACAGACAAAATTGTACCTATTCCGGAATAGTGCGTACTAACAAATAAAAAAATGTAGTAATTTTTTCCTAAAATTTTGCCTTTAGTATAATGGTATACAT
>JAQYWP010000960.1 GCA_029379285.1 Rhizonema sp. PD38 | reverse complement strand
TTTATATACTTACTTAATCTCTTCACCTTGCTCAGTACTGCCTAAGTTGTGGCAACTGCATAAGTCAACTAGAAGTTCACCTATAAAAAGAATGAAGTGGGTAAGGCATTAGATCGAGCGCTTGATTATGCCAAGAAAGCTGAGGGATTTGTTAGGTAAAAATTGGCACTAGCTACTGAATATTTTGGGTATGACAAATTAACATTCTTGAATTGGTGGTGAGGCAGAAACAATGAGTGACAGCGCATTTCAAGGTAACGCTCACAGTATCAAGATTGGACAAGATGTAAACAGTAGCACTATTATTTCTGGGGATGGTAATGTCGGGGTTCAGGGCGATCGCGCTATTATCACTATCACTAACTACTATTACTATGAAGATACCAAGGTAGTGACTGTTGAGTATACAGATACTGCTGATGATGAAAATTTACCTTGTCCTTATCGCGGTTTGTTTCACTTCGGTCCCGATGATGCCGAGTTTTTCTATGGACGTGAGGTTTTTGTCGAAGAACTGTTGGTATCCACTAAAAAGTGTAATTTTATACCTATATTGGGCGCGTCGGGAAGTGGGAAATCTTCAGTAGTGTTGGCGGGACTAGTACCAAAACTGCAACAAGAAGGTCATTGGAAGTTTACTCATTTTCGTCCTGGTGTTGTCCGCAAGAAGGAGTTACGCTCTATTTTTGACCCTTTTTATGCCATAGCTACAGCACTTGTTCCTCTTTACACACCTCATCTCGACAAAACTAAGCAGCTTGCCCAAGCCAGCGATCTTGCTGACTTACTTCGCGACGGTAAGATTCTTCTCTCTGACGTGATTGCTGCTATCCAACAAAACTATCCCAATCATCGGGTACTGTTAATAGCTGATCAGTTTGAAGAAATTTACACGATATGCCATGAAGAAAACATTCGTCGTCATTTCCTGGATATATTAATAGACAACATCTACTCTCCCATTGTCCAGTCTCAATCTCCTCTTGTGTTAGTGCTAGCCATGCGGGCAGATTTCCTGGGAAACGCACTCTCGTATCGACCCTTTGCAGATGTGTTGCGAAATGCCGATATCAAGCTTGGAGCGATGAACCGTCAGGAACTTTCACAGGTGATTGAAAAGCCTGCTGAAAAGTTGGGAGTCAAATTTGAAGCGGGACTCGTAGAGCGCATCCTGGATGATGTAGAAGATGAGCCAGGAAACTTACCTTTGGTTGAGTTTGCGTTGACATTATTGTGGCAACGGCGAACAGGTAAACAATTGAGTCATGCAGCTTATGACGCTATAGGTCAAGTTGAAGGTGCTTTAGCTAACTACGCAGATGACAAGTATGACCGCCTCATCCAAGTGGAACAAGAACAAACCCGACGTATTTTGATCCAACTAGTTCGTCCAGGTGAAGGCACAGAAGATACGCGACGACTAGCAACGAAGGAAGAATTGGGTGAAGAGAACTGGTTTCTAGTTCAACAGCTAGCAGATGCTCGACTTGTTGTGACGAGTCGAAACGCAGCTGGTCAAGAGACAGTAGAAGTTGTTCACGAAGCTTTAATTCAGAATTGGGTTAAATTGCGGCAATGGATGGAAACAGATCGGGACTTTCGAGCTTGGCAAGAGCGGCTGCGAACAGCTTTGCGTCAATGGGAAGAGACGAAACGGGATGAAGGGGCATTATTGCGAGGCGTACCATTGGCGGTGGCGGAAGAGTGGCTACGGAAACGCCCAGTTGATTTGAGTGTAACTGAGCAACAATACATCCGGCGGAGTGCAGAACTGCGGGATCGCCTGCTTCAAGAAGAAGAAGAACGCAGACAACGGGAACTGGAAGCAGCAAGAAAAATAGCCGAGGAGTCAGAAGCTAGACGCACAGCAGAGGAAAAAGCGCGTCAAGAGGCAGAGCAAAGAGCAGAACAACAAGCCAATGCCAACAAACAACTCCGCAGAGGGGCGGTCGCACTGGGAGCTTCATTATTGGTAGCAATTGGTGCAGGCGGAATTGCTTGGAACAATCAACAAAAAGCACTTCAGCGAGAACTGACGGCTAGGCAGAATTTTTATACCTCAAGCTTGAACCTAGCTAATCAAAATTTTGACAAGGCGCAAATTATACAATTTGCTAATTTAATAGATAATCTGAAACCTCAAAGCAACCAAAAAGACTTACGTGGTTTTGAGTGGTACTACTTCTGGAAGCTGGCTCATAGTGATAAATTGACAATACAACATGATCAAGCAGTTACCTCGGTTGCTATTTCTCCAGATGGTAAGACTTTAGCAACTATAAATTCCAATGGACGCACAATGAATTCCAAAAACAGTGTCAAACTTTGGGATATGGCGACAGGAAAATAGTTAGCTACTTTTCCTGGACACAAAGATGGAACTATATCTGTAGCATTTTCTCCTGATGGCAAAATCTTAGTTACAGGCGGTTTAAATGACGGTAGTGTAAAGTTGTGGGAAGTAAATACTGGTAAGGAAGTAAGTAGTTACCTAGCTTACAGCAGAGTTTCTAAAGTTCACTCTGTAAAGTTTTCCCCAGACGGCAAGACAATTGCTTTACTCATTGAACCGCTAAATTGCAAAACTGAAGAAAGAGTTTGTACACAGATGGGCTTTTCTTTATTAGTAAGCTTACTAGATGTCACTACTGGTAAAGAAATAGGTAATTTTAACTTTGGTGATGTTAGGGACATGGCATTTTCCCCTGACAAAAAAACCTTCGCTACTAGCTACAACAGCAATACAGTAAAACTTTGGGATTTAACTAACGGCAAAGAGATAAATACTCAAAAACTGGACAACGGTTGGGCAGGGTCTATAGCATTTTCTCCTGACGGTAAAAAGTTAGCGATGGGAGGAGATGAAGTAAGAATATGGGATGTTATCAACAAAGGTACGCCGCAGAGAGTTGGCAAGCACAAAGAATATATCGTCTCTGTAGAATTTTACCCAGATGGCAAGACTTTGGCTACAGCAGGTGGGGATAGAACTGTAAAAGTCTGGGACACGACTGCATACCAAGAACTTACTACTATTAGAGGACATAGCAGCAGCATCCTTTCCATTGCATTTTCTCCTGACAGCAAAACCTTGGTTACAGGAAGTAAAGATAAGACTGCAAAGCTCTGGGATGTAGAGGAATTTTTAAAACTGTCTAACACGGTGGGGGATTCTTTTGCATTCTCTCCCAATGGTAGGACATTAGTCACCTGGGATTCTAATAGAGAAGGGGGGTGGCGCGTTGATGGTAGTGAAAATAATGTGATCTTATTGGATGCGGCAACTTTCAAGGAGTTTGCATCGCTCAATCAAAAAAATATTGATTCTGCTATTTTCTTCCCTGATAGTAAACTCTTAATTACTCAGAGTACAGGAGGAGTACGCTTATGGGATGTCAACACAGCAGAAGAACTAACTAATCGTTTACAGTGGACAAAAGAGGATGATATCAAACAAATTCAGTCTGTAGCACTTGCACCAGATAGCACAATACTAGCTGTGGGTGGGTATAAAAAAGTTAATCTTTGGAACACAGACAAATGGCACAAATTACCTCCTCTTAAAGGTGATGAAGGTTACTTTACATCTATGGCATTTTCCCCTGACAGCAAAATATTAGCCACAGTAGATGGGAAGGAGATTATTCAACTATGGAAAACAACTTCTTGGCAAAAACAAACTACTTTTAAGACTAATAAAGTGGATGTAAATTATCAGGGTAAGAGCATCTCAATCAGGCTTGACACAAGGAATCAGAAGAATCTAATAT
>JAQYWP010000959.1 GCA_029379285.1 Rhizonema sp. PD38 | reverse complement strand
ATACATAGTAACATAAACCTTATGTACGTAAAAAATAGATGCTTTTTGATAATTGATAACTATAGTAATCCTAAATCATTAATGATAAAAAACCATATTTATGGATTTTAGAAAAGTCAAAAATTTGATAAGATACTACTAACTTACAGCTATTTTCAGCTAAATAGATTATGCTGTAGGGGCACAGCTAGCTTTTGCCCTTACGACAGATGTGGTTCAAATAAATGAAAACTGCTGTAAATAAAGCTTTGACAATGGAAAAGGAATGACAGAAAAAATAAAACTCCCTGATCAGACATGATTACTTACAACCAAATATCTTCTACAGGATGAGCGTTACGGGGTTTTGAGTGCAAATCTTTCACAGGTTATCAACTTTGTCAAGGGTTCTCTGCATTTTTCTGATTGAAAATCAAAAATTGGCTGTTTGCTGTTCTGCAAATGTATGCTCAGTTGCAGGCAAATGGAAATCTGCTGCAAGTAGATCTATACCGTCGATAATTTTGACAGGAGATTTAACCATCAGCGATTTGTAACAATGTTCTCGATAGTTAGGCTGGGTTTGGAAATTGACGATCACTCGTTTCAACGGTTCTATGACAGGATAGACATTTTCTGCTAGGAGCGATCGCGCTCTGGGGAATTTCGCCTGTCTGACGCAGAATTACACAATTACAAGAGATAAAGATGATTCAGTCACTTTTGATTGATGGATTGTCTGCAAATATAGAGGTCGGGTGACAATTTCCATATCATATTCGGTTACTGACTCTATTGGTGAGAAAAGATAGAGGACTACTCATATCAGCAGCAAAACCGAGGATAGCGCGATCGCGATGCTCATAAAGTAATTCTCCTTGAGCATTAAACAAAAAGGTTGCCCCTCGTTGGGTGAGATAGGCAGGATTAGGAATATATGTATTCCAGTTAGTTAGTACTTCTGCCATATTTCGCAATCGCAAGGTTGCTAACTCGAACGGGCGCTGAAAACCTTTGCCATCTGCCCATTTGAAGAATGAACCCTTCAGTGGGGGCAAAGGGGGAGCTTGAACGATTTCATCATCACTAATTAACTGAGGTGCTCTTCTGTCACCGCTATATCCGCGAAACACTTCCGCTAGTGTACCAGGGCTACCAATTCCAGCACACATGAACATCAAGTTGAGCTTAGCATTCAATCCAGGCGAGAAACCTGGTAGTCTCACCGATAGACCGGAGTACAAATTGAGCGTTTGATGCACCTGGGCGGTAGGATCTACAAACAAGCAATCTGCCGCAAATCCAGTATAACTACAGAATCGCTGACCAGAAGTGCGATTGCCAATTCCCACCGCTCGGATTGCTATCCCTTGCTCAGATAGGCGTTCGCTATCTCGTCGTAACCACCAAGCATACTCAAGGCTGTCGAAATCTCCTAGTTGTGGCAATATTAGCACCAGCTGCAAGGATGAGGATTCGCAACCGTTCAAGATAGATACAACTTCTCCATCACTTACCCGTTGGCGTTCAGTTTGGCTCAAAATGCTGTATATACTCATTATCTACCAAATGTTAATTCTACTTGACCGTCAGTTTTTGTAAAGGTGATCGCTCTCATTGGCTAATCTCTACTCTAACCAACAGAGGTACGCCCGAAATTTTTGTGTGTTAGGGGAGAGAGTGAGAGTGCTGTACAACGCCATCGTGTTTCGTCGTTTGTAAATCAATAAGATCAGCACAATCTACGATGTCACAAAAAATTTGCCCATTGAAGAGGAGCGATCGCGTTGCTCAAGTGGACTGTGTGAACATAACCCCAAGATCTACAGATCCGATAGAACTTGCGATCGTCCCGTCTTCTTTTAGAGACGCGATCACTAGTGGCAACCGCCGCTAGCAACATATGAAAGATGCACATTTTTCTTCAGTTTCTGAAAGCCTTGCTGTATAAGGGTTATAAAATGTGCATCTTAGGAGTAATGGAATTTTTCGGAAATACCATTTTTCCTTTTGTAGATTTATCCATGTCTAAAACAATCTCGTAAATCCCAAAATAACTAAAGAAACGTACATTAATATTTTAAAAGATTTGAAAAAGCAGTTTTCTGCTACTTTTGTTATGCATTGGAACAAGATGAATCAGGTAGTCCCTATAGTTAATCCCGCAATGACTGTCAACAAACGAAAGTCCGTAAACTGATAGGATATCCTTATCCAGTTGAATAGCCTTGCTAGTACTAAAGTTAATTAATGAAGAAAAACTTTTAAACTTAATATAACTGGAGTCAATTTATGCGGCAAAAAATATTCATTTTGGCAGCAAATACTCAAAGTACAACACCGCTGCGTTTAGATGAGGTGGTGCGTGAAATTGATGCTGGATTGTCGCGCGCTAAACATCGCGATCACTATTAAACTGTAACTAGTGGGACTTGGAGTTAATTTTTATGTCTTTAAATGATTTAGAACCAAATGATATAGATATATTAGTAAGTTTATTGCTTCGTACTCAACAATCTAGAGAGCGAAAATCACTATGTATAAAAATCGGACTCAATTACCAGCAACTGAATTTTATAGAAAATACTTCAGATTATGACTTTTTCATTCTGTTAATTTCTTATTTAAAAGAAACAGAAAATAAAGATGCTCTTTGCATCCTTTGTTGTAAGGAAATATTACCTATTTTTCGTAATCAACGAAGTAGACTTGTATTAAAAAATATTATAGGAAAACTCGAATGTAATGAATCAAAGACTATTCTCAATTTTATTCCTACTTTTCCGAGAAAAAAGATTTTTCTGTTTATTAGTACATTTATTGTAATTGTATTAACTGTAATCGTACTTTCAATGTCTAACCATCCAGCTATTAGTCTTCAAAATCGTCCTGCAATGGCTGTTTTCAATGATAAGTTGTACATTGCCTTCAGAGCTAATAACGGATCAGAGCAGCTCTCTGTTGCCTCATCCGAAGACGGAACGTTGCCAGCATCAGCAACCGATTCCCCAGCCATTAAAATCGGTGGTACTCCTGCAATGACTGTTATCTATCCCGAAAACAAGTTGTACATTGCCTTCAGAGCCGACGACCCATCAAATCTGCTCTATGTTACCTCATCTGAAGACGGAACGTTCTCAGGATTAGCAAGTGCTTCTCCAGCCATTCAAATGGGTGGCGATCCTGCAATGGCTACTTTAGATAAGAAGTTGTACATTGCGTTTAAAGCCAACGATGGATCAAATCAGCTCTCGATTGCCTTATTTAAAGACGGAACGTTGCCAGCATCAGCAAGAAGTTTTTCAGCTATTCAAATGGGTGGCGATCCTGCAATGGCTAATTTCCAAAATAAGTTGTACATTGCGTTCAAAGCTAATGATCCATCAAATCTGCTCTATGTTGCCTCATCCGAAGACGGAACGTTCTCAGGATCAGCAACTGGTTCTCCAGCCATTCAAATGGGTGGCGATCCTGCAATGGCTCGTTTTCATAAGAAGTTGTACATTGCATTCAAAGCCAACGATGGATCAAATCAGCTCTCGATTGCCTCATCCAAAGATGGAACGTTCCCAGAATCCGCAATACCTTTTAAAGATATTCAAATGGGTAGCGATCCCGCAATGGCTGTTTTCAAAAACATGTTGTATATTGCGTTCAAAGCCAATGATGGATCAAATCAGCTCTGCCTTGTCTCATACCCAGGAGAGCCTTCCACTGTCAAAAAAATTAATTGTAAGTGAAGAAGATGTTACACTAACGACACAAGCAACAAACTTGTGTCGTTAGTGTAACAT
>JAQYWP010000124.1 GCA_029379285.1 Rhizonema sp. PD38 | reverse complement strand
TTTTATTTTTTTCTCCACTGCATTTATTGTCTCATTTGTCAATGCGTAAGTTCTGTCAGTATATAAATTGATACATTTCATTCTATGTAAAAAATATTGATCCATTTACAAACGCATATCAACAAACAACAGTTGGTCATCGAAGTATTTTTTATACAACAGAACTTTATATACAGCTATTTGCTATCTTTAATGGAAAAAAAAATTATCATGTATTTTTGTTAAAATAAACACTAAGATTATAATTCAGGGCATCAGACTCTCTTATGAGAGTAAGAAAGGCTGAAGAGTGAAAACAACATTGTTGAAGAGTTTTAAAGCTATTTAGAACCTTTTCATACTTTTGACTAGTGGAATCTTAATGTATAAAAGCTTTAAATATAATCAGGACATTATATGATGACTATTTCATTTTGTAACTTTAATTTTTAATTAAGTAGCATATTATAGTAATAATACTTACGTATCTGCCTGCGGTACCCGCATTTCTTACAACTTTGGCTGTCTCACTCCTTACAACATTGACTCAAATTCGGTTGCAGAGGTTTTAGTCATTTTGACAGAGTGTTGAACATCTTATTTTCCTAAAAAGGGAAATCGTGGTGAGAAATCCGGGGGAAACAGATCTTTCTCATTTAATCAATTTTGGCAGCACAATCAGAATTCATTTATGACTCAGCCATATCAAAAGCAAGCCAAACCGACAAAACCGAATGGGGTACAGCATAGTCAGCCAGATATTAATAATGTGACTTTAAATAATTCCGATCTCACAAGAGTTCAACTGTCACCTCATCAAGAAAAGTTGACGCGACAGAAATTGAGCTTAAAGACTAAAGTCACTGTGTGGGCACTAGCAGCTAGTATGCTACCAGTGCTAGCAGTAGGGATAGTAACTTATTATCTGGGCAATCAGCTAAATGCTGAGCAAATTTCCAAAGCCAGAAAGGTTGGTGTGGAAGACATCGTAGACACTAATGCACCACAGAGACAATTGTCACTCCTATTACTAGGAACGGGGATAACGGCAGCAATGTCCGGTTGTATATCTACCCTTTTCGCTCATCGAGCTATTCGTTCAATTCAGAAAACTGCGGCTTTGTCTACTAATATAGTGACTAGGCTGGGGGGAGAAATCATTGGGATTAACGGTGCGACAAGCCAGAGTATAGATGAACTGCTTGTGTTAGAGACAAACATGGGCTTAATCAAAGAACAGTTTTTGAGTTTGTTATGGAAACAAGAAGCCGACGTAGAGCGTTCTCAAGTATTAAAGGACATTAACCGTCGCATTCAGAACTCACTCAGTGAAGAGGATCTTCTCAAAACAACCGTTGAAGCTGTTCGCGAAGTATTAAGAGTTGAGCGTGTGGTCATCTTCCGCTTCAATTCTGGCGGGGATGGCAGCTATGTAGCAGAATCGGTGGCATCTGGATTGCCAAAAATGTTGTGGGCTACATTCTCAAGTGCCGACTTAGACGGAAGTTATCTTGAAGATAGTTATGATAGTGTCCGTGCTATTGCCGACATATATCAAGCTGACTTTAGTGTGGCTTATATTGAGTTACTAGAGCGATTTGCTGTCAAATCTCATATAGTCGCGCCTATTCACAAGAAAGACCAGCTATATGGCTTATTAATTGCACATCAGTGTTCCAAACCCTACTATTGGCAGCAGCCGGAAATAGATTTGTTAGCACAGGTAGCAACGCAAGTCGGATTTGGTCTTGATTATACCAGATTGCTAGAACAAATAAATACGAAAGCCGATAGAGCTCAGGCATTTATAGATATCACCCAGCAGATTCGACGAAGTATCAACGAAGAAGATGTCATTAAAGTAACAGTCGAAGAAGTCCGTAAAGAACTGAGCGCTGACCGAGTTATTGTTTATGGTTTTGATGCCGAATGGTATGGGAGTGTGATTGCCGAGTCAGTTGTGCCTGGTTTTCCGAAAGCATTGCGAGCTAAAATCAAGGATCCCTGTTTTGCAGAGGGCTATCTAGACAAGTATCAAGTCGGTCGAGTTCAAGCGACAAACAATATTCATAAAGCTGGTTATAATTCTTGTTATATCAACCAACTTGAAGAGTTTGCTGTTAAGGCAAATCTGGTTGCACCTATTCTTAAAGATGACCGACTTTTTGGCTTATTAATTGCTCATCAATGTTCCGGCCCGCGCAATTGGCAGCAATCTGAGATTGATTTAATTACTCAGATAGCAACGCAAGTAGGATTTGCTCTCGATCATGCCAGACTCTTACAGCAAAGCGATGCGGAAAGTGACCTAACTTATTTAGTAATAGATTTAACCCGTAGTATACGGCGAAGTCTCAACGAGGAGGATGTCCTCAAAACTACAGTTGAAGAAGTCCGCAAAGCAATTAGCACTGACAGAGTCATATTTTATGGCTTTGATTCAGAATGGTATGGAACTGTGATGGCCGAATCAGTTATTCCAGGTTTTCCAAAAGCATTGCGAGCCAATATCAAAGATCCATGTTTCGCCAAGGAGTTTGTAGAAAAGTACAAGGCAGGTCGAGTTCAAGCGATAAATAATATTTATGAAGCAGGTTTGACCGATTGTCATATTGATCAACTCGAACAATTTGCAGTTAAGGCAAATTTGGTTGCGCCTATTATTAAAGATGACCAACTCTTTGGCTTATTAATAGCACATCAATGTTCTGGACCGCGCAATTGGCAGCAATTTGAAATTAATTTGCTCACCCAAATAGCAACACAGGTGGGATTTGCTCTCGACCATGCTAGGCTCCTTAAGCAAACAGATGTGGCTTACAATGCGGCTGAAGCTACGTCTTCTCAGCAGAAGCAGCATACACAAGAACTCCAGCGTCAAGTATCAGAACTTCTGAAAAGTGGTGAAACAGTTATTCAAAGCATCTCCCCAGAGGTTGCTATAAACCAGATAGAATCAGTTACACAAACATATAATCAAATTCAAACACTGGCTGATTCCGCTCGGGAAATCTTTACCTCCGCTCAACAAGTGGAAATCCAGGAGCAGCGAATCGGCAAGATGGTAAAGGACGAGCATGAGTCCATGAACCAACTTTTAGATAGTATCTCTGCTATCCAAGATACAGTGTTGTCAGCAGCGACAAAAGTCCAATATCTTAGCCAACCTTCCCAAAAACTATCTGAGATAGTAAATATTGTCAGTCAAATTGCCTCTCAAATCAAGCTCCAAGTTATGCAAACTGCACTTGAAGCATCTCGGACTGGAGAAGCCGGTCACAAATTTACCGCGATCGCTGATAAAATACTGTCATTAGTGCAGCAATTAGATTCAGAGATCGTAGAAATCCCATCCTTAGCGCTAGAAATTCAGGCACAAACTCATGAAGTCATTACTGAGCTTGAGTTTGGACTTGAACAGGCGCTTAGTGGAACTCAGGTGGTAGTAGAAGCTCAGCGTCAACAGGTTGATATGATCGCTCTTATTACCGAAATAAAATTACTTGTAACGCAACTTGCTCAAGCGGCTGCTTTACAATCACAAACTTCAACCTCTGCAAACCTATCTATTATGGAAGTTGCTAATATTGCTGATCAAACTTCAGAACAGGCTTTGACAGTAGCTGATTCATTAGCCAAGCTAGCAAAATTTGCAGAAGATATAGAAAAGGATGTAAATTAGTTCCACAGTTTTATATTTCAACAGGTGCTCTACTTTTCATACATACATAACGTCTGACTTAAATAGAGAACTCTAGCTATGGTCCTTGACTCTGGTATACAAAATAAAGTATACCAAAATCCTGCTATTCAAAATCTAACAATAAAGACTGCCAGATCACTTGTCTGGGTAGCAAATTCTACAGTCTTTATTCAGAATTCAGATTGCATTGAAGGAATTTTAATTCCTGAACCAGATCAGATTATCTACTCTAAAAGACAGCTGTTTTTGCACTGGCGAGAACAAATCATTCCTGTTTACCAAGTGTCGGAGTTAGTCAGCTACACTAATCCACTACTTGAAGTCATTCCTAAAAAAGCTTTGGCTACTTTGTCTTCACCGAATCTATCTCAACTAATGTTAGTCTTAAACCAAGGTCAGCAAACTGTTGCCTTAAAAACGGATATTGAACACCTAATTGCAGACACGGAGTTAGTCATTGAGCCTTTTGGAATTGAGACAACCCTTCCGGGTTATGTATATGGCTATACTGTTTGGCAAGACTTGCCACTCATAGTGATTGACGTTGTGACGCTATTGGACCAAACGATTGATCAAAGTCATATAATTTCTACAGAATGTTCTCACAACTCGCCAACGCCAGCGATTGCAACGACAATTGAACCAGCAGTTCTCGTCGTCGATGATTCTAAGACAGTACGACAAATTATCTCTCTTACACTACAAAGAGCAGGATACCAAATATTACAAGCAAACAACGGGCAAGAGGCGATCGCACAGTTGCTACAAAATCCAAGAATTCAGCTAGTTATTTGCGACATCGAAATGCCTCACATGAACGGCTTTGAGTTTCTCGGTCATCGTCTCCAAGATTCATTACTTGCAAAAGTACCAGTTATCATGCTTAGTAGCTGTAGTAGCAATAAATATCGTCAGTTAGCAATGCAATTAGGAGCGACTAGCTACTTGACAAAACCCTACGTTCAACAAGAATTTTTAGCTATACTCAAGATGGTATTGGAAAATGAGTCATAGAGAATACTTAGAAATAACAATTACGAATGCTTCGCTTATCCCTCAGTTGCACTACTGCTGCGCTTGAAAAGGATCATCTTAAATGAGAAAACATTTGCGTGGATAGCGAAGCTTATACTGAGCTATGAGTTAACACTCTGATTTATAAATTGAAGATTGTCTGCTCTATTACGAATCTATTTGGCATAATAGCATACTTAACCATAAAAAGTTTCTGTAGTTGTTTGCATAGATTTCATCAAATCTATCATAACTGGCAATCACCTTCTGAAAACATTTGACCGTTAACATCTTTTCACACTGATTATAACACACATAAAGTGACAATTACCGAATGCGTTCACGAAAACTTTACAAAATTTCTTTTCAGATCTAATAATAATTTTATGAAAAAATAAAATTATCTTGATTACATTAGACCAGCATTTGGAAATGTGCGCTTGCTATCAGTTTCAACCTGCATATTAATTGCTGCACTATACGTATCCACAGCGTGGTTGGGTAAAACATCACCATATTGTGCTAAAAAAGACCATCCTTGACCAACATGTACGTAGACATCTTTCCGAAACACAGTTGGGGGAGACAGAGGAATCGTATCTGCCAAATTGAAGATGCGGTAGCTGTTGGGAACCATTTGACTGTGTATTTGAGCAAAAGTAGGATTGCCAACGCGTGGTCCCCCATAAGTGTACAATCGGATTTGCTCTTTAAGTTTGGGAAACTTCTGTGCAAGATCAATCGCAGCTAGGGTGGCGAGAGCAGATCCTAAGCTGTGCCCTGATATATAACAGGGCACAGATGGATTCAACTGACTGGCAATCTGATAAACCTGCTGAGCCAGCTTGTTGTAAATATTAGCAAAACCGGAGTGAATTTTGCTATTTGCAAAACCTTCATAATTCTTTTGGAAAAGTACTATATCTCCGATCCACTCTGTTGTTCTTTGAGTGCCGCGAAAAATAATCATGTTGGCAGTCTTAGAAGTCAGAACAAAGCCATAGTATACAGGAATAAGCTGCTGGATTTTCACTGTTTGTGTAACAGTGTCGCCAATCTCCTTTTGGGCAGTGTCTAAATCATTTTCCACCGGATCTTTAGTGGCAGTTTTCCGCTGCTCTTCGTCGTCTGTCTGCGGAACATCAACCGCTACGGCTTCCGAACTCCTTGCATCTTCTAAACCCTTAAATGAAGTGATCTGAGTATAACTATTTAGCTGAGGAGAGTATGCGGGTAAAGATTTAATTGACCCGTTAAAGGAGGGATCGACCTTGCCTGTGAGGTATTGCTGAGTTCCTAACTTGCTACACTGGATCAGGAGTTTAGACATGTTACGCTCATAAGGAATTTTGGGCGGCGTTAACTTTAACGATGCCTGAATCTTGATTCCTTGCTGTATCTTCTTCGCATCGGCATCAAAAGTTTCGTGCAAAAGACCTTGAAGATCTGTCCGATATTTCTCCTTCGCCAATGCCTGTAGCTTTCTCTTCTTTTGCCACCGAAGGAAATTACGAGTTTCAATTGCCGCCACCCCAAATGTCAGTCCTGCAAGCAGAATATGCCGACGTCCAAACTTCATTTCCGTCCTCCTTGATTACCACTGGCATAGAACTGATTAGTTATCTGTCCCAGTGTCCAAGTCAGGGTAAAGAAAGCTGCCGAAATGGCAAACCCAGAGAACAGTGGTACATATAACCCAAGGCAGAACATCGTTACCCAAGCCATAAAGGCAAGCGCAAATGCCCCCAGAAAACCGAAGATGTTTCCGGCGATCGCCAAGAAATCTTGGCCTTTAGTATAGCCCCACTTGGAGCCTATATCCCACATCATTTTCAATATCAATACCCCAACAATCAGCAATACCAATGTCAGAATACCGCGAAATGGATTTAGCCCGATAATCGCCGCTCCCACAGCGTAATCTAGAATCAGATTGCGAATTTGTCGGTGGCGTTTGATGAGCAACGGTGGTGTTATGAGCGATTCATCTTCAGTTACTGGATCTTGTGAATGATCGAACATAGGAGGCTGAGCATGTACTAAAGTTATGTCGAGCTAAATTTATTGTAGTAACCCAGTTTACACCTTCTCGCTCGTCAAATCATGACTGATTTTACCTTGAACTACCACTAGACCAATTTGTGAAAATTACAGTAGGTTCCTCCCACTAAAACTTTGCAGCACTGCTTGTTCCACCCGAAGTTAGCCGCCAATTCCTTGTACATTAACTCTTCTGCTTTGTCAACTGCTGCACTAACAACTGTACAGCTAACGCTAGCAACCCGATCGCTACCACCCCAAATATTCCAGTTCCCAAAGCAATTATACCCACAACTAAGGTACGAACAGCAGAGGAAAGATTCACGACCATTGGGTTATCAGAATGAATCGGTTTGTTAGCAAAAGTTGTGGCGATCGCCATCATCAGAGAATAAGATGCGAATGCCAATCCCCCTGACATTATTGCCCCAGTCAAACAACGAAATGGAGTTGGTGAAACCTGTGTTCTTTGCTCTGGTACTTGTGTTACATTCTGATCGCTCATAAGATTTTAGATTTTAGTTTTCATATTTTGGATTGAGCAGTACTAGTACCTATTAAAAACTCCTAAAAAGCCTTTAATTAAAGCTTTTTAATTTTTAGTTCACCAAAGCAGTACTGACGTGTTTTAATCATTTATTTAAACTGATGATGCTATCTGAATCCCATGTTTAATCATCCGAGTCACAAATAATTCCAAATCCGGATTGGGAATCTTCTCCCTAACCTGAAGCATAACTTGTTCTGCATGCTGTTGAGACTCACATAAAGCAAACACGGTGGGACCCGAACCAGACATCATTGCCGCCAAAACGCCTTTCTCGCTTGCCAATACCTCCCTGAGTTGCAACACTTGCGGATAGGTTGGTAACACCACACGCTCTAAATCATTATGTAACTCCTGAGCTATTAAGAGCGCATCCTTCTTTTGAATGGCTTTTACCATCGCTCCAGAATTGACTGCACCTGCACGCGCTGCTAAACTTTCCGCATCTTTAATATAAGAATGGTCAAACTGTTGTCGGTAAGTTTTGTAAGCCCAAGGAGTGGAAACCTCCAGACTACGATATTTTCCCAATACCATAGATATGTTGTCTAAACCAAGTAGCGGTGAAAGTTGTTCGCCTCTTCCGGTAGCAATAGCTGTTCCACCCGCTATACAAAACGGCACATCTGAACCTAAAGTTGCTCCCAATTCTTCTAATTCTGTCTGAGTCAATCCCAAATTCCACAGCAAATTTATTCCCACCAAAACTGCTGCTGCGTTCGTCGAACCTCCAGCCAACCCAGCAGCCACAGGAATACGCTTGTCGATAGTGATGTCTACACCACCGTACTGAGCAAAGGCGTCAGGAAATTCTGCGACTATCAGTTCTCCTGCCCGGTATGCCAGATTAGTTTTATCTATTGGGACTTGTGGATGGTCGCAGCGAATGCGGATGTCATCAGTACTATTGACTTGTACATTAATCTGGTCTGCCAAGTCAATGCTTTGGAGTACCATTGCTAACGAGTGATACCCATCAGGGCGATCGCCAATGATTTCCAGATACAAGTTGATTTTAGCAGGGGCTACGAGGGTGTAAGAACACATTATAAAAGTTAGGAATTAAGAATTAGGATAGTTTTATTCTGTGTAGTCAGATCTTGTAATACGACGTAGCTTTCTATCATACCCCAAGCAGCGAAATTGCGAGTGATACTTTTATTCCTGACTCCGTGCCTCCTCACTTTTTATTGCTCCTAACTGATTAGCTAGAGTTACCCATTGAGAGACGCCGATATCTTCAGCTCGGGCTTGGGGATTTATATTTAATTGTTCGAGTAAGTGAGTGAGGCGATCGCGTTCCACTAACGATTGCAAATTATTTCGCAACATCTTGCGCTTTGCCCCAAAACCCAACTTTACCAGAGTCTCTAACTGTTGTGCATTTTCAGCTGGTGGTTCAATTTGGTATGGAACAAGCCTAACTACGGCTGAGTCCACCTTGGGTGGTGGGTAGAAGGCTCTGGCTGGCACCGTATAAATTAACTCACACTTTGCCAAATATTGCACCCGTACCGACAAAGCTCCGAATGTTCGCGAGCCTGGTTTAGCAACTAGTCTTTGTGCGACTTCTTTTTGCACCAAAAGCACAATTGAATTGTATGGTTCTGGATTTGGCACAGAAATTGTACCCAAAAGTTTTTCTAAAATTGGTCCGGTAATATTGTATGGAATATTAGCAACAACTTTATTGTGCTTTTTAAACGCTGGAAATGATGTTAAAAGAGATGGTACATCCAGCGAGAGAAAATCTCCTTGGAGCAATAGAAAATTCTGTTCATGACCGAGTTGTTTTGTCAACGCTCTACACAAGTCACTATCAATTTCTACTGCCACCAAAGATTCTACCAAAGGTAAGAGACGGCGAGTTAGAATACCAGTACCCGGACCGATTTCTAAAATGCGATCAACTTTGAGTAATTCTGCCGCACGAATAATCTCTAAGAGTGCCTGTTCACTTTTGAGCCAATGTTGGGCAAAAGACTTGCGCGGTCTTATTTCTTGTACCTTTCTTAAATTCATCTTCTGTTCCTTTTTCTCATGACTCAATTTTTATTTAGTCATCCTGAATTATTCATCAATATAGCGTTTTGACAGTTAACGCTCTCAAAGGTTAACTGTTAATAGCTATAGACATACGAATTCATACGGATGAGAGAGCCGCAGTCATGGAAGTTAATAGAAAAATATTTGGATAAATAACACAATTATGAACGCTAGCCAAAAATTTATTAATCCTTTTATTCTTATACCTGTAGTTGCTAGCCTTAGCAGTTGTCATTCTATGTCTACTGCTCGTCACCTTGATACCAAAACACCAACAGTTGGTACAAACAATAGTACTTTATCATCCACACCAAGCATGGCTGATCTAGGAGCTAAAAAATCTACTCGTGTTGAACCGTTGCTACCGAAAGAATTCCTCGCCGAAAATAAAGCGAACTCAACTTCTGAGGAAGTTACCACTCAAAATGCTAAAGCTACACTATACACAAGTGATTCCCAATGTCAAGAATTTGTTCCACAACAAGTGTCAGTGTTAGCACAAGAGCCAGTCACAGATGCTGTAGGTAAAATTATACAACAACAGGAGACTGCTGACTTTGACTTGTCTGGGTATCGCGTGAGTATTAAAAAAGGTGTAGCTACGGTAGATTTGCGAACCGCTCCTAATTCCCGACGAAAATTCACTTCTCTTTCGAGTTGCGAACAGTTTACGCTATTCGGCAGTCTTCGCAAAACCTTAGTTAGCAATACTCAGTGGAATATTAAAAAGGTTCGCTTTACAGACCAAGGCAAGGAAATTCAATAAATCAAAAAGTTTTTTCCTCACGCGAACGGTGCTCTCGTTTTTTCAATAACGTCTTCTGCTGTAATCAGGGAAATCGCCGAGTCGTCCATTTCGTCCAAACAATTTATAATCCGGTTTGCCTGTTGTTCAACACTGCGCTCGAAAATAGTCCGAGCAAATCGCCCGTTACCAAAACTTTTGTTCCGCTTCTCATAAGCTGTTTCAAAAGTTTTTTGCAGAGCTATACGCGCCGAAATATCCATTGTGTATCCGTGTTCGTAACAAAATTTTGCAAAAATCAAAACGAGTTCGCCTACTGTATAGTTATCGAAGTAAAATAATCGACTAAAGCGAGATTGCAAACCGGGATTTGACGCGACGAAGTACTCCATCTCTTTTGGGTAACCAGCCACGATCACAGCCAGCTGATCGCGGTGATCTTCCATGCGTTTCAGCAAAGCTTGTACGGCTTCATGACCAAAATCGTTAGAAGCTCCATCTTTGGGGACAAGGGCATGGGCTTCGTCGATAAAGAGTACACCATCCAGCGATTGCTTGACTGCATCAGCTACACGCAGTGCTGTTTGTCCAATGTAACCACCGACAATTCCAGCGCGATCAGTCTCTACGACATGTCCTTGCTGGAGGCAACCTAGTTGTTTATACATACGACCCACTAATCGGGCGATCGTTGTCTTACCAGTGCCGGGGGGTCCGTATAGAACAAGGTGCAGTGAAGTATCTACTCTCTTGAGTCCTCGTGCCTTTCTTTCATTCTGCACCTTCAAAAAATTTGCTAAGGAAAAAAGTTGTTGCTTTATCTGATCGAGTCCAACCAAAGCTTTTAATTCAACGAATACGTTTTCAAGCGTATCGTTTTCGGGTGGTTCATGCTGCAAAAAGGATGCTTTTGTGGCCTCTTCAGACTGATGCACTAAATAAGAACTAGTTTCGCAATCCTCAGCACTAATAATCAAGCTATGCACTTTGATTTTAATTTTGTCGTAGATAATAAAGCCAAATTTCTGATCACTCACCTGCATTACCGTATCTGCTGGGAGCTTTTCTAAAAGTACACTGTTAATATAAAACTCTACAATATCGTCATTCCGTCGAATCTCTAGCACGTTTACTGTATTGGAACCACGAATTGCAGAACAGCCTTTCCACGCAACATACTTTGTCGCACTGCCGTCATTATACCTGGATATTTGGTAGTAGCCACTATCAGAGATGACAAATTCACAAAAGTTATTGCTATCTGAAAGTCCCCAGACGAAACCATACCCATGATTGAACACACCAGCGACCTTCTCCAGCACAACATGAATGCGAAACTCTTTTCTGTCATAGAAGAAATCCGCACATGTCCACGTCAGCCATGAGTCGTTGCCTGCCCGTTTGTGTTCAAATACATAATAATGGTTTGCATCTACGTAGAGGCTGCATTCCTCAGAATCATTAGTAACCCATTCGTTGCTGTTGTCTTGAAAGTGTTCCTCAAAAATTAACATGGCTAAAACTTAAGTGTTGACAAATTCGTATATATATGGATGTATTGCAAATGAGTGCGATGCCCTTGGCAACGGCTCAAGCCGTATCGCCATCGCCATTAATTAGCCTTCTCTCAAAAGCGACAAAAAACACGCTCCAGCTATCAAAAGAGATGACAATCTTGTTCATCAGCTTTTTCTCTCCAAAATGTAAAAAGAAACTGAATTATTACTTCATCGTAGAGTTCCAGCATTTCTGAGTTTTATCAACTGAAATATTAGTTAATTTGAAAAGTAGGGACAGATATCTTAGGAGAAGTAATGCTGAAATGAAGTGCGATCGCATCTGAATTTTTGTCAATCCCAATGCAGGCAATATCATAGGCTCTTGCACTTCATTTCAGAAATTCTCCTTCACCCCACCCGACATCAATTGCAGTACATTGTGCGTAGACAGAGCAAGGGCTTGTCGTCAGACATCGCTTGCTTCATGGAGTGAATCAAGTACGAGATATTCAACAAGTCGATCTGCCCTTTCAAGACTCAAGGGACAATTAAATAAAATTGACCTCATCATGTGTTACTTAAAGCGAAAACTTCCACAATATTTCTGGCGTTGTGCCCTAATCGTCCTGATCGTATTAACTACTGCAAGTTGTGGTATACAAGAAGCATACGCCGTACTACGCCAACACCACGATTCCCCAGGCGTCTTGCGCTATCACTCACTCGTATCTATCAAAGATGAAAAAGGATACGCTTGGCAAGTCCTGCTTTTCAAACAGAATTATCAGAGTGCCAGAAAAGATTTAAGACTGCGTTTGGTAGGTTTTCCTAGTGTGGTTGAACTAACGCACCCCCGCCCCTTGGAAATCATCACAGGAAGTGGCAAGTTACTAAGTGCATCAGATGTATATGTAAATGCACCCGCACCAAACGTAGGCGAATATAACTTGACTGATATTTTCTCGAAACTACCGACAGCTGAATCGATAAAACTTTACGTGCCAATCTCGACGAAACAGGCACTCATTCTTAATATTCCCAGTAATGTTGTAGCTGAGTGGCAATTACTGGTGACAAAGATGGATTGATCAGCAATCCTTACACCAAATCACTTCTGTGTTCTTAAATCCGACATCTAGTAACTTCTATAAAAACAGGCAATAATAAAAAGTCATTACGGGCAGTTTGCTAGTAAAAAACTACCCGAGCGCGTAGCGATCACAGTAACTAGGGTTTGCTGAATAAGTTGAAAAAGATAATACTGTGGGGATTGTAAACTTTAT
>JAQYWP010000958.1 GCA_029379285.1 Rhizonema sp. PD38 | reverse complement strand
TGCCGGGGGAAGCTTCCCAAGGGCTGTAGCTTTACATAATTAGGTTTTTTATCGCCGAGTTGCTTATAGGTTTTGTTAACTTACAACAGCTATGTCAAATCGTTAAATTTCCTCAAAATCTTAATTATAAATTAAGTATTGGCTCGATTGCTGATGTCCCATCTTGTAAATACGGTAATCGCTTGGAAGCTGACATGACAGAAATCTATTGAGGAAAATGCCAAGAATATACTGTTGTCCCCATGTCCGTTGTGTATTCGCCTTGTTGTTTGGACGGAATTTTCACCCCAATTAGTGTGAGAATTACTCCTTTTCTTCCTTATATACGTTTGTCAGAATAGAGCTGTAGTCTAGAGTAATTCTCGCGAAAAGCGTAGTTGATTACCTTGATATTTAGGACAGGGATCGTTAGAGGAAGGTGGTAGTATGGACAGTAACAACTGGATGAAACAACTATTAATGGTTGGTATTGGTACAACCTCGTTGGTAGCCGACAAATTGCGGGAAGTCAGCGATGAAATGGTGAAGGATGGCAAGCTCAATCCCGAACAAGCCAAGGCAGTGATGGATGACTTTGTACAACAGTTAAAGTCTGATCAGGGCACTTGGGAAACCCAAATGCAAAAACAACTGCGAAATGTCTTGCAGGAATTGGGCGTTCCCCGTCAGTCAGAAATGGATGAACTGCGAGGTAGAATTGACAGATTAGAGCGCCAGCTACGCGATTTAGAAAATAAGCTTTGGCGTTAAGGTTGAGAATAGTACTCAAGAGACAATCTACCCAAATTTATATAAATGAGAGCGCGATGAACGGAAGTTCAATGAAAAAGTCATGTTAAATGTCTGACTGGTGCTTTCAAGACTATTCAGATAGGGTAATTACCGTTTATCCGTATTAAATAAGCATAAAATGTGCAGTTTTTATTGAACAGTGCGCTTTGTGATTTAAACTTAGTTTTGTCCAAGTGGTGATCCCAAATTCCTCAATTATTTAAGCAGGGAGGACCGATTGTGAAATCGATTTTACTCAGTGTGGGCTTCATGCTGGTTTGTGTTCTCGTCATAGTGCTGGCGCAGATTGGCAGTAGTCCAAAAGACACTGCCATTGCATCTCCTTTGACAGATCCACCCGCGATCGCCTCTTTAACTGACAACAATACCGTAATTGCGAGCAAAACTATGTCTGATGCCAATACCGTTACTACGCCCTCAGGGCTAAAGTACGTTGAAATTAAGGAAGGGACTGGGGCGACTCCTAAACCAGGACAAACGGTTGTCGTTCACTATACCGGAACTTTAGAAAATGGAACTAAGTTCGATAGTTCACGCGATCGCAACGATCCTTTGAAATTCAAAATTGGTGTTGGACAAGTCATCAAAGGGTGGGATGAAGGACTCAGTACCATGAAAGTTGGTGGTCGTCGTAATTTAATCATCCCCCCAGAGTTAGGTTATGGCTCTCGTGGTGCTGGTGGTGTGATTCCACCCAATGCCACACTACTTTTTGATGTGGAATTGTTGAAAATCCAGTAATGGCTATTAGTTATACCACTTCTGTATAAAGATATGCCTGATCAAAACCTGAACAGTAGTCCCCACTAGCGCAAGGGGGACAGCTTTAGCCGATAGGTTATATTGCTGATTGAGGAAGAAACGATGTTAGTAGTTAGCGATTAATAGTTCTTTTAACCACTAACTGCTAACAACAAACAATTAACAAAGATTAATAATTACTCGGTCTAGCTAAATTTTTAAATTTTGTCAACTGAGGATCGAACAAAAGTCTAACAGTACCTGTTGGACCATTACGGTGTTTGGATACAATGACCTCGGCAACTCCTCGATCAGGAGTGTCGGTATTGTAGTAATCATCCCTGTATAACATGATAACTAAATCTGCATCTTGCTCGATCGAACCCGATTCTCTCAAATCTGACAACATGGGACGCTTATTTGTGCGTGATTCCACTCCTCGACTTAACTGAGATAGAGCGATGACAGGAACACGTAATTCCCGAGCTAAACCTTTAAGATTACGGGTAATTCTTGATAATTCTTGTACCCGATTATCACCCCCTCCTTCCATTAACTGCAAGTAGTCGATGACAATGAGTCCCAACTCTGTCCCCGCTTCTGCTTGCAAACGCCTCGCTTGAGAACGCATTTCCGTAACTGTAATATTTGGCGTATCGTCAATAAATATTGGCATTTCCGAGAGCATACCAATAGCACGACTTAAAGGTTCCCACTGAGTTTGACTGATACGCCCAGTCCGCAAATAACCAGTTTCAATCCCCGCTTCACTTGCTAGAAGCCGCTGCACTAATTGCTCTTTTGACATTTCTAAGCTGAAAACAGCAATTGGTAATTTATATAAAGCGGCAATATTGTGAGCTAGGTTCAGGCAAAAGGCCGTCTTCCCCATTGACGGGCGACCAGCGACAATAATCAAATCAGAACGCTGAAAACCACTAGTCATCGCATCCAAATCGTAAAAGCCGCAGGGAATACCTGGTAAAGCAATTCCTTGATGACGAGTCTCAATATCTTGGAAAGTATTAATCAGGGTGTCAGAGATGTGAACTAACCCTGCTTGAGGTCGCGACTGAGTGATACTAAAAACTTTTTGTTCTGCGCGATCGAGAACAATTGGCAATTCAGTTTCTGTCTCGAAGCCCAGTTGCACGATTTCATTTCCAGCTTTTACTAACTGACGCCGCAGGTATTTGTCCATCACCAGTGTGGCTAAAGCGTCAATGTTGACAGCTGACACCGTGCGATCTACGAGAGAGGCTAATTTATTTCTCCCACCAATGCGGGTAAGTAGATCGTGATCCGTCAGCCAACTGGTAAGGGAAAGTAAATCCGTGGGTTTACCTTGACTGTGAAGGCGAAGTGCGGCTTGATAGATTTCTTTGTGAGCGCTAATATAAAAAGCCTCTGGAGCTAGGCGATCGCTGACCCGGCCGAGCGCTTCCGGATCTAATAGAATACCCCCCAATATCGCTTCTTCCGCCTCAATGTTTTGGGGAGGTAGGCGATCGCTGCCCGATCCTTGAAAATTTAGTTCTTCAGACATATTTAAATAGGGAGTTGGGAATGGGGACGCAATTTCCCCTATTTCCCCATTCTTACTCATCTGTCTCTACTCCCATATAGGCAGGTTTGACACACAATCGCACGTACTCAAATGTTATCTAGATTAAACCTGCCCCTATTCCCTAAACCTTTAGTTAGGTACAACTTGAATGCTGACTTTAGCTGTTACGTCTGAGTAAAGCTTTACCTCAGCTTCATAAGTACCGATCTTGCTAATATCGGGTAAGGTAATACCGCGCCGATCTACATTCAGTTGTGTGGCTTGTTTGATCGCATCTGCAACTTCTTGGGTAGTCACAGTACCGAAAATAGCATCATTTTCCCCAACCTGCTTGGCAATGGAAAGACTACCAACTTTTTCCAAAGCTGCTTTTTGCTCTTGAGCTTGTTGCTTCAGTTCCAATTGCCGTTGACGTTCTATTTCACGGCGGCGTTCAACTTGCTTGAGAATACCGGCCGTGGCAGGAGTTGCCAAACTCCTAGGAAGCAGATAATTGCGAGCATAGCCAGGAGCGACTTCTACCAAGTCTCCGGATTTTCCTAGCTTAATGACATCTTGATTTAAAACTAACTGCACGCGTTTCGCCATTGTTGTCTACTTTCTGTCGTTTATTGTAAAATATCAATATCTTGCTTTGAGCAAGCTTAAACTATATCAGCTTTGCTAAAACCAATAAAGCTTACAT
>JAQYWP010000957.1 GCA_029379285.1 Rhizonema sp. PD38 | reverse complement strand
AATACGAAGCGATCGCGCTTCAACCAGTCGTCTAGAACGTCAAACCACCCTCTTCGACTGGGCGCACGTCCAACTGCGATGGTCATTTTATCAAATCTCCAAATCTTATAATTACGGAAAAATTACTCTGTCTCTAAACTAGCACGCTTTTCGCCGTCTCTAGACGGAGAGTTAACTAAAGTTGGTTACTTTGTTAACTTTTTTTAACCTTCTCTAATCATATTAAACATAAATTACTCATTTTTCTACATAAATTTTAATTTTAATGAAAATTTAATAGTTAAACTTCAGATTGAGGCGGAGGGGGAGCCATGAGTTAGGGTGCAGGAAGCAGGAGACAAAAGTCATTATTCTCAGCAACCCTGTTCCCCCTAACCTCTCTCTACAGGAATCGACTGGCAACGCTAAAATTAGACCTACAGTTAAATTTAGTGAATGCCACAATGTTGACTATTGACCTGAGTGTAAAAAACACGGCTTTACCCATTTCAGTACAAATTAAGTCAGAGGAGGAAGCTGAGGCTATTTATCAAGAAATTTTGACAGCGATGCGTTCTGGCAGGGCTGACATTCTGGAATTAAAGTCAGAGGGAAAGGTAGAGAAGAAAGTTGCCGTCCGTATCAGCGAAATTTCCGGGGTACAATTGTCTCAGAAAGAGGGTACAGTTGCTGGTGGTGGCAGACCTCCTGGTTTCTTTGCTCTAGCTGCAGAGTAACGAACTGGTGTGCAAATGGCGGAATTGGGCATTGAAATAAAAGATCTAAACTTTAGCTGGCCATCTGGAAAGGAAGTTATAAAATCTTGCTCTTTGGAAGTACCCAAGGGTGAATTTTGGATGCTATTGGGTACAAATGGCAGTGGTAAATCAACATTACTCAAATTGCTAGCAGGGCTATTATCTCCACAGTCAGGCGAAACACGGGTTTCACCTCCCCTTGGTTTTGTCTTTCAAAATCCCGATCATCAACTCGTCATGCCGACTGTTGGTGCTGATGTGGCTTTTGGATTAGTGGAGGAAAAACTGCCTATAGTTGCTGTGAGAACACGGGTTGCAGAGGCTCTGGAGGCAGTTAATTTACTGCCGCTAGAGCGACGCCCTATCTATGCTTTGAGTGGTGGACAGAAACAACGAGTAGCGATCGCTGGTGCCTTAGCCCGTCGCTGTGAAGTCTTACTACTAGATGAACCGACTGCTTTGCTCGATCCAGATAGTCAAATAGAATTGGTCGCTAGTGTCCGCCGTCTAGTGAAAACTCGGGGCATTACAGCCCTTTGGGTTACACATCGTCTAGAGGAGTTGAACTACTGCGATGGAGCTTTTTTGCTGGAAAGAGGAATTCTTGTGGATCGAGGTGAGACGCTACGGCTAAAACAACGTTTGATGGAATTGCATAACCATGAGCTAATGGGTAATGAGTAATAGCTAATAGGTAATGGGTAATAGGCTTGATGACTGTTTTTTCACGCTTTGCTCAATGCCCAATTACTCATTACCTATTCCAATTTCCATTTTTCTTCATTTGTAACATAGTGTTACAAGCAAACATTGAATTACTATAAAAGTTATGAATGAATCTTGTCAACTCTTGAAAATTGTGATCGAAAACCATGTCGCGTTCTTCACTCACAGCCGTTCTATTAGTAGACGGCTACAATATTATAGGCGCTTGGCCTTGCTTGAAAAAAACTCGTGATAGTGCAGGACTCGAAGCAGCACGGTGGGAACTAGTTGAAGCTTTGACTAGCTATAGCGCATTTCAGGGTTACCACACTCAAGTTGTGTTCGATGCTCATTACCAAAATAGTTGTAGCAACAAAGAAGTTATCACAGAACTCCTTTCTGTTTATTATACCGATTTTGGTCAAACGGCAGACACTTATATTGAAAAGTTTTGTGCATCTGCAAGACCTCAAATAGCTCAATCTCTGATTTCGCGAATCATTGTTGCCACATCAGACAGGGCACAGCAGTTGACGGTAAATGGGTACGGAGCTGAATGGATTTCTGCAATCCAATTGTGCTGCGATGTTGAAGCTAGCATTTGTCGGGCAAGGTATAAATACCAGCTAAGGAAACAATCTAAAAGCAGGTTTTTAGCTAGTGCCATTAATGACAAAGCTCGGCAACGCTTAGCAGAATTGAGATTGGGATTGAAATAAGTTACTCAATCTCAATTTTAGCACATAGAGCTTCTCTGTCTTTAGTTCAGAGTAGCTTTAAAGTGTGTCAACTAAGGATACTTTTATTATAAAGCTTAAGCGTCATAAAAAAAAGTGGAAAATTTTTGCTAAAGTACTTGCCATTTAGATGATTTACGTTTAATATTAATAATCGTGATCCTCAGTAGCTCAGTGGTAGAGCGATCAACTGTTAATCGATTGGTCGCTGGTTCGAATCCAGCCTGGGGAGTTAAAAAATCTTATATTTTTTAGGGATGTAAGTAACCTTGGGCTTCACTATAGAAGTTAGCCTCTCCTAGTGAAGTCTCATAGTTAATACCGATTGAAAAAATGTTTGCAACACACGAATAAATCGCAAGGGCGAACAGGGCTGTCTCACCGTTTACCTCTACATGGAAATATGTCGCATTCTTTTTTTGCTTTCGGTAAATTCCTTATCGACCAACTACGCTCAATAAATGACCTGCTGTGATTATTGACGGATGGTAAGTTCGGAATTTCCCGCAATTCATTCCAGCACCCATCTGTGATCGGATAGGGTGCGGGGCTTCTTGCGATCCAGCTAAAATCTAAAAGATGAAATCCGTGAATATTTATGTCAAAAGTTGTCCTCCCGCTCAACTCAACAACTGACTGGGGTAAGCTTTGGCTGCTAGACCCGACTGTAATATTTCTTAATCATGGGTCATTTGGTGCTTGTCCTCGAGCAGTACTAAAAGCCCAACAATGCCTGCGGACGAGGTTAGAAGAAGAACCCCTACGTTTTTTTGGCAGAGAGTGGGAAGGGTTGTTGGACGATGCTAGAAGTAAATTGGCAGCGTTCGTTGGTTCCAATTCTGAAGAATTAGTATTTGTTCCCAATGCGACGACGGGCGTTAATTCGGTGTTGCGTTCCCTCTCGTTCTTACCTGACGACGAAATACTCACGACTAACCACGAGTACAACGCTTGCCGCAATGCACTTGACTTCATTGCCAGTCGCACTGGTGTACGGGTTGTAGTGGCAAAAATTCCTTTCCCCATCACCTCACCACAGCAAGTGGTAGAGGCAGTGTTGGAACAAGTTTCATCAAAGACTCGATTGGCACTTTTAGATCATATTACCAGCCAGACAGGATTAATCTTCCCGATTCAAAGATTGGTGCAGGAGTTGCAAAAACGCGGTGTGGATACACTTATAGATGGTGCTCATGCGCTGGGAATGATACCCTTAAATTTACGAGATATTGGTGCAACTTATTACACTAGTAATTGTCATAAGTGGCTGTGTGCACCGAAGGGAGCAGCGTTTTTGTATGTCCGCCGAGATAAACAGCCTGAAATTCGTCCATTGACAATTAGCCACGGTGCAAACTCATCACGAACTGATAAAACACGCTTTCAGTTGGAATTTGATTGGATGGGAACAGACGATCCCACAGCTTTTATGTGCGTCCCAGAAGTGATCGCCTTCATGGATTCACTGTTACCTGGTGGGTGGGCTGAGTTGATGCAGCGAAATCATCAGTTAGTGTTGGAGGCAAGACAACGACTTTGTGAAACGCTAGGAGTGTCGCTACCGTGCCCTGATGAGATGATTGGCTCAATGGCAGTTGTACCTCTCCCAGAGGTATTAG
>JAQYWP010000956.1 GCA_029379285.1 Rhizonema sp. PD38 | reverse complement strand
GACATAATATCACTCATCGTCTGCTTAAACTCGGAGGGCAACCATTTCAAACAAAAAATCTGAATGCTTATCAATAATTTAAGCATTCAGCTATGTTTGACAGATTACCAAGAGGCTGATAAAGCTTGATAGCGACTAAGAGCTAATAAAGGAAAGTACTGTTGGTAGAGGTGATATTTTAGGTAAAAATGACAGGGAAAGCCAGTACCTGTGAATTCTGCCTCATTCCAAGTCCCATCCGAGTGCTGAGTTTCTAGGAGATAGTTGACTCCCCGGAGGATGGCTAATTCAGCTGAAGTGCCAGTTGCTTTGCCTGCGTCTATTAAGCCCAGAATTGCCCAAGCTGTTTGTGATGCAGTACTAGGTCCCATTCCTTTAAGATCTGGGTTATTGTAGCTCTTGCAAGTTTCACCCCAACCGCCATCTGGGTTTTGACAACTGATTAACCAAGCCGCACCCCGTTCTATATTGAGTCGCGTCTTCTCTGGCGCAATTGCAGATAAGGCGGAAAGAACTCCACTCGTTCCATAAATGTAGTTCACTCCCCAACGACCAAACCAGCAACCTTCAGTTTCTTGCTCGCGTAACAGATAAGTAAGCGATCGCTCAAGCTTCTCAGGAGCGATTGACAGCTTACAACTCCCCAGCATTTCTAACACTCTAGCTGTAACATCAGCCGTATTGGGGTCAATCATAGCTTTGAGATCGGCATAAGGGATTGAGTTCAGCCAGTCTTGGTCGTTGTCTATGTCAAATGCCGCCCAACCGCCTGGTTTACACTGCATAGATGCAATCCATTTGACAGCACGAGCGATCGCCACAAGCTTGAGTTTTTCATTGGGGAGTTTCACAGCATCTAAAGCCATGACGACGACAGCTGTGTCGTCTACATCTGGATAAAATCGATTTTCAAACTCAAATGCCCATGCACCTGGTTCTCCTTGACGATTTTTCACACTCCAATCGCCGTAATCCAAAATTTGCTTGCTTAACAACCATTCTCCTGCTCGTACCATTGTCGGATGATCTGGAGCTAAGCCCGACTCTACGAGCGATCGCATCACCCAAGCCGTATCCCACACTGGAGAAACACAAGGCTGTATTCTGTATGTATCTTTTGTTTCAATGGCAAAATTATCAATTGCCTGCAATCCTCTGTACACAATGGGATCTGCGGCATCATAACCCAGACAGCGTAAAGCTAACAGCGAATTTAGCATTGCCGGAATAATTCCACCCCAGTCGCCTGTTGCTTCCTGCCGTTCCAAAATCCATTTTTCTGCAGCTTTAATCCCTTCGGAACGGAAAGGAACTAAGTTCAGCGTTTCTGCTAACTTAAAGGCTTTGTCCAGCAGAATAAACAAATCACTCCAATCATTCTGGCGTGGTAATTCATATGAAACATCAGAACCTTCCGCATACAGCTCATTCAAAGTTATATTTTGGCTAAGCTGATAAACAGGTTTCTTGTCAAATACAATCAGCAGTGGCACAGTGCTTGACCTTGCCCAGCTAGACAGTTCGTAGATGTTCACAAAAAAAGCCGAAGGCAATAACATCACCCAAGCTGGAAGAGACGGAAGACCACGCCAGTCGTAACAGCCAATCAAAGCTAAATGAAATTTAGTAAAAATACGAGTTTTACTGATCCCGCCTCGTGCTATGATAAAGTTCCTTGCTTTTACCATTGCTGGATCAGATTCTGGTACACCCAGCAGTTTCAGCGCCATGTATGCCTCTACCGAAGTGCTAATTTCTCCACCATCACCGTAGAAAAGCTCCCAGCCGCCGTGTTCCCGTTGTTGAGAACGCAAGTAAAATTCTACTTTATGCAGGGGTCTTTCTCGGTCTGTTCCCCAAATTTTATGCAGGAGGACAACTTCCGCAGTGATGGTGACATTAGATTCTAACTCCGACCACCAATATCCTGCTGGATTTTGAATAGAAAAAAAATGGTTTTGGCTGGCTGCGATCGCTGCTGCGACTTTTGACGTTACTGATTTGTCTTGAGTTTGCATGAAATTACGACTCAACCTCAACAATAGTTTGAATGTGGCAAGGAGTTAGAAAAGTATTTTCTCATACTTGATCAAAATTCAAGTCGTTAATTAACAGTGTTTTGTTTCCAATATCATGAGGTTGCGTGCAAGTTTGAATTAGCAGGCGAACAGTTGGGTGGGGCGATTCTTCTTCTGATACGCGCTCGCCATCATGAGCAATGAATTGAGCGAGTAGCACAGAAACACTTCGGTGGAATCAAATATTACTCAGAAAATAAGTAATCGATATCTCTTGAGTGATGGAGAATCCTAACGACTTCAATCCCTCCATCATCAGGCTTGATATAAAACACAATATAAGGCTTTACAGGAAAACTCCTGAGTTGATCGCGTAAATCTTCTCGCTTTTTTCCGATATCTGGAAACTGAGCTAGAAGTGGCAACTGATTTAAGATTTTAGCAATTTGCTGATCCGCAGCAATTTGATTATTTTGGGCAAGATAAACCCAGATATCCTCCAAGTCTTGTTCTGCAAGTTGAGAAATTTTGTAACGATTCATGGAGCTTCTTCAAGATTAAGTTTGCGTCGTCCTCGTTCTTTAATGGTTTGCAGCAAACTTGGTAAAGACTCGTCATCATATTCTCTATATTGTCCATTCTGTAACTGTTCTACACCTAAAGCGATATCGCGCTGTAGTGCTTCTAACTTGAGTTGGCGTACTTCTGCTTCCGAACTTTCTAAGCGTCGCATCATCTCCTGAAAGCTGCTCGCATCTTGAATGACAATTTCTGCTTTGCCATTAACTGTAAGTATCAGTGGGGATTTTGTCGCTTTAATTTGTTCGATAAACTGTTTGACGTTGCGTTTGAAGTCTGTAAGGGGGTGAATATTTTCGAGGTTAATCATATATGAAGTATTTAATTCAATATGGAATTAAGTTCTTATTAAGTATTTTATTCGATTATACTCCAAGTATGATCGCTCCCCGTTATAAAATGTGGTTCTTAGGAGTCAAGCTGTTCGCCTTGCTTAGATTAAAATGTATAATAAATAACATTAAAATTATGAGTGAAATTGGATTAGGTTTAACGCTTTTATCGTTGGCAATTTGGATAGGACTACTCAGTTTGCGAGGGCAATTTTGGCGGGTAGATCAGCAATTAGAAGTGGGAGAAACAAAATTAACAGATTTTCCAGCTGTATGTGCGGTGATTCCAGCACGCAATGAAGCTGAATTGTTGCCCATTACCTTGCGATCGCTCCTCGTTCAAGACTATCCCGGCTGCTTTAACATATTTTTAGTAGACGATGGCAGTACGGATGGCACCAGTAAAGTTGCGAAAGAAACGGCACAAGAGTTAGCGAAAGAGGAGCAACTGCATATCCTGGCAGCAGAAACGCTACCGCCTGGTTGGACGGGTAAACTTTGGGCAATTGAACAAGGGATTCGGGCAGTAGAAACACTGACTAATACGTCAAGAGAAGCACCAGAATATCTTTTACTGACAGATGCAGATATTGAGCATGACGTTAGCAATCTCCAGCGACTGGTAACTAAAGCTTTGCAGGAAGATTTAGACCTTGTTTCAGTTATGGTTAAACTTAGGTGTGAAAGTTTTTGGGAGCAACTATTGATCCCCGCTTTCGTCTTTTTCTTCCAGAAACTTTACCCTTTTCGTTGGGTTAACGATCCTAGTAAAGTCACTGCAGCAGCTGCTGGAGGCTGTATCCTAATTCGCCCTGAAGCTTTAGCTCGAATTGGTGGTATTCAAGTCGTTCGCCAAGCTTTAATTGATGAC
>JAQYWP010000123.1:9237-12878 GCA_029379285.1 Rhizonema sp. PD38 | reverse complement strand
TAGTAACATATAACCATATTGGGCACCGCCAGCTAAGTCAGTTGCCCAATTGCCTGGGTCCATATAACCCACCGCCACTAGATATCCGGGACCTCCGTATACCATCATTTTGCGCCAGAAACGACCTCTTTCAGGCACAGGGATTGTACGATAAACCTCTGGTAGAGAAGGAATGCGTTCAGTCTGCGTCATAATGGTCTGCCTTTTCAGATTTTAATTCCAAGTCCACAAAAGCCGATCTGCTAACTTGATAATTGTTGAAAGTTGTTTTCATGTAGATTTTTTCATTATTTTCTCATTTTCTGACCATACCATAGGGCGGAGAAAAATGAGAAAATAATGAGAAGAATTGCACTGCACTTCATCCCAACATTCTGTGGCAAGCTGAGGTAATAAATAATACCAATTTGTCAAAGATAGGATTATTTGGAACTATCTCCCTGCTGAACTGGCTTTCTTTCACGACGTAAAATACAAGGCTAAAAAGTAGACACAGTAAACTTTGTGGCTTGACTCGGGTTTTCAAGCCCTGTTTCCCTAGCCACCTGCGTTGCAATATTCCACTACATATCTCATATAGTGCCATTACAGCATCGCGGCTACGAGCATGATCTGCTTTTAATGCTTCTTCTCTTAAGATTGAGGCACTTTGGTTCCAGCGATCACGTTATCAAAATAAAGGACTGATCAGGCAGGGTAAGAGCATCTCAATTAGGCTTGACACAAGGACTTAGAGGAATCTAATATATCGTCAATGAAACAAGAATTAAGAACTTGAATCATATAATCGTTATCCATAGCAGTCCGTTTCATTTTTTGTCTCAGACTGCGTTTGTAAGTCGTTTCTTGGTTGAGGGCATTAAGGGCGATACGTCGCAGGAGAGGGGGTGTTAGTACCATTGGAACAGAAAACCGGGATAAGCCTTATTACATGGATAATACAAAAGTCTTTTAATGCTGAAACCCTTAAGTATTAGATGCACCCTGTCATGTTGTTGTAAGAATGTGTTTTATTTTTGCTCTTTAGTTTCTAGAAAGTTCAACTGAAGTCTCTTGCCTACCTTTAGGTTTAGATTTCCAATACTGAGAGCAGGTAGTTCGATAATTTGGTTGACAGGATAAACTGAATCGTAATTAGGACAGGTTTTGGTTTTGCAAGGAGGGGCTGCCTCCACAATTGATTTAATAACTCCGTCTTGGAGGAATATCATATCTAAGGGAACATGCGTATCCTTCATCCAAAGTTTAACTTTTTCCGGTTTGTTGAGTACAAATAACATTCCGCGATTCTTGGGAATTGAGTCACGAAATTTCAGTCCGTGGGCATATTCTCTTCTATCGTCTACTAGTTCAAGTTGAACTGTTTGATTATTACTGGTAAAGGTTGCACCAATAGGTAAATAATGGGGTTGGTGATTCCAAAAGTACAGTGGTAGGGGTGAGAGGGTAGCAGTAAAACCGGCAATTGGTCCAAGAACTTTGAGAATATTGAAGAATAAGCTTTGTTCTAGATTTTGTGCGCCTTCTTTTTGAACGCTCTTTTGAGTAGTTTGTCTTGTAACTTCCATAATCTTAGATAAATTAAATGGTAAACAGGTTGAAGAAGGAGTCAGGAGTCAGGAGTCAGAAGAAAGAAGAAAGCTTGCCTGAATTCTTAAACTTTTTCCTTTATGGGTGAAGTTCTTCTGACTCCTTTCATTAGTTGAAAATCTCGATGTTTCCAACAGCAAACTTACTTTCATCGAGGGGACTACTAGGTAAAGCTTGTTGATCGGCTTTGTTCCGCATCGACTCAACGCGATCAGCTTCGCGGATAGCAAGCGGGTTAATCTGACGGCGTTCTTCAAGCAGTGCTTCGATAGTTAGTTCCAGGGGTGGAAGTTCTGAGTCGGTGTAAGTGTCAACTGAAGTCATCGTGCAGAAAATACTGCTAGCAGCACGCTCAACAATTGTTTGGATTTCTGCTCCCACACAGCGGTTAGTTGCTTTTAAGATACGCCGCCACTCGTCCTCGCTCCAAGGATCGTTACCATTACCAAACCGCTTGTCAAACCGGGCGGCATGAAGTTTAAATATCGTGTATCTTTCTCCATTGTTGGGTAGGTCTACCTTAAATAGATAGTCAAACCGTCCGGCGCGGGTAAGTTCGGGTGGTAAGCATTCCATCCGGTTAACCGAAGCAATAACTAATACATCTGATGTGCGCTCTTGCATCCACGTCAACATTTGACCAGCAAGCCGTTTAGCAAGGTCATCATCGCCAGCAAAGCCTTTATCGAAGTCATCAAAATACAAAATGACTTGGTTGAGCCTATCTGCCAGTCGCAACAAACGCTTGAGTTTAATTTCAGCTTGGTTGCCAAAACTGCGGAAGTTACCCCAATCGACCATAATCAAGGGTATGCCCATATTCTGAGAGCAGGCTTTTGCAGAGTGTGATTTTCCCGTTCCCGGTGGTCCTACGAGCAAGATGCCCTTGGGTACGCGCAGGTTGTACTGTTTGGCACGCGGGCTGAGCAATCGCTTGAACTTTTTGAACGACTGCTGCATCAGTTCTAACCCACCAAGTTGGACTTTTGGTGGAGGTAAGAACTCAATATCATACAAGCGGTTGAGCAGTTGAATTTTTCTTGATAGTAAAAGCTCAGCTGTCTGGCTGAAGTTTTCTAAATTTTGATCTTTACTGATTTCTTTCAGGCAAAAAATAATATCAGAAACATACAACCCAGTACCAGCAGTAGCAATTTCCAACCAGTCTTGCTCTGTATGTGTTGAAGGGATAATATTGCTATTAATCAAATTGTCCACAATTTCTTGTGGATCTGGCAGTTCTTGCGTCCATAGAGGGATAAGAGCCGCAAGTTCACTTGTTATATCGGCGATCGCTCCCAGTAGTATAGTGGTTTTACCGCTATCAAGGTTATAAAACTTGAGGTTAATTAGCGACGACTTAATCCATTCCGATACAATAAAAAAATCTGTGTCTTTAGAAGTATTCTCTTTGAGCCAAGGGTAGATATTTTCAACGATTAATATCCCTTTCCCAGAATAATTCTTCCAGAAATTGAGTACTTGAAAATAGTCTTTTTTATTTTGCTTAACGGTCGGTTTGTAGTCGTCGAACTCCCTGAAGATGAGATTTTCTTCAGCGCTTACCCATGTTCTCCGTTGCTGCACAAACAAGTCGGGAGACCCACCCAACGGACTTCTCGTGGTTAGTTCCTTAATACTGTCCTCATTTAAATTCCATATGTAAGCCTTTTTACCTACACCTTGACAGTAAGCAGCGATCCGGGTGAGGAAGCGCTGGCGTTCAGTGAGGGGGGATTCACAGGCGATGATGGGATGGTTATCGTTAAGGAGATGTTCTAGATAATTAAAACTAGATTTCATTTGAGTTGCTTGTAGCATACTTAAACGCCATCCTATCCAGAAGGTATGATGTTTGAGAACTGATAATTTTCTAATTTTTTGGAGAAAAAACTAGAAAAAAGTTGGTTGATTTTTAGTATTTTGTTGATTGAATTGCTGGTTTTGACGCACCCACTCCTATAAGGGGTGGGATTCACGCGAATTAAGCCAAATCCACGTTACCCCAAAGATCCAGAACTAGCTGGAGTGGCGGGGTCCCCGCCACCCCC
>JAQYWP010000123.1:0-9227 GCA_029379285.1 Rhizonema sp. PD38 | reverse complement strand
TGCTCTCAATATCCCATAAAGTCAATTGACTTGGCGGGTTCCCAGGCACACCGCGTTTGCCCTTGAGGGCGCGGTGTTGTCTCCTTTTAGCCTCTGTCGGTTCAGAGGCGGGCGTTTCAAGCAGAGAAATCTGCTTTGGTTCCGGCAAGTCCTGCCGTACCTTCCTGGGTTTACGCATCACTAGGATGGTTAACCCATTACTGTCAATAGCGCGACGCTTAATGTTGATGGCGGCTTGTTTGTCTGCGTGCGTGGAATAAGAACAAAATGTACACACAAAACGCTCGCCAAAGCGTGATAATCCATCGACTACACCACACTTTGAACAAGTGCGACTTGTATTTTTTGGATCTACTTTGAAAACTGTCTTTCCCTGCTTTTCAGCAGCGTACTCAATTTTATCAATCAAAGTTCCCCAACTCGCGTCGGATATTGAACGATTTAAACCGCGCTTTGCTGATTGCCCATTTTTGAGGAAGCGTCCCACCTTAACATCATCTGGTTTAGGTTTGCACCTAGCTTTCATGCCCTTGATGTTTAGGTTTTCGACGGCAACAGCATCTACATCACGGTTAATTATTTCATAAGCAACGTCCCATTGGAATGCAGTTCGCTTATCAGCATGTTTTTTATGTAACTTAGCTACACATTGTGCTGCTTTCTTGCGGTTTTTACTGCCTTTCTTTTTTCGAGAAATTCGACGTTGACGTAGTTTTAAAAAACGTTTTCCTTTTTTGGATGTAGCGGGGCGTGGGTTTTCAAAGTGTGATCCATCTGAAAGATGAGCAAGTTTGGTTAAACCCATATCCGCCCCAACAATGGTTTTAACTTCTTTAGGGGCAGGTGCTTGAGGTACAGACTCATCTCTGATAAGTACACTTACGTACCACCCATCAACCTTGCGACGCACTGTCACTGTACGAATCTCAAAACCTGTTGGGATGGAACGAGAGTTAAAAAATCTCATCCACCCAATACCAGGTAAATAGATTCGATTTCCATCTATCTTGGTGTCACCAGGTTTGTACTGAAATGACCGGAAATTGGAACGGTTTTGGAATTTAGGAAAACCACGACCATGCTTAAAGAAACCATCATATGCCGCATCCAAACGTTTAATTAACATCTGAAGGACGTTGGAATAAATATACCGATACCAAGGTCGAGCTTTTTTCAATTCCGGTAAGTACGCATCTTGCATTAAGGAAGCAGAGCGCTTCTTAATCTTGCCTTCCTTGTCCGAATTCTTCCAGGGATTATGGAGATTAGTATTTTTACTCAACGAGCAAGTTAATGGCGATATCTCTGCTTTGGTGCGGAGGGAGCAGTAATCCCCCATAATAAAAGTCTGATAATAGCCGTCAATGCGATCAGCTAGCAGCCAGTTATAAAGACTTCTAAGCATGTTAATCCATTCATCCATTTGTTTGGATTGAATATCTTTGGGGCGAAGTTTGTATTGATAGCTGATCTGCATTTGACGTATCTCTTTTTTCGACCTACATTTAGCATATATTCTCTTGCGAAATATAGTCAATGGTTAAAGGACAAAAAAGATTAATAAATATCCCGATACTTTATGATGAAGTCAAGAAAACTCGTAGCGTCAAACTTACTGATACTTGCTGGCAGACAATTATTGAGACTGCTCACAATCAAGGTATCAGTGCCAGCGAAATGATTGAGCGATGGGGACAGCTGCCACAGCCTTCCTCCTACCTCTAAAGAACGTAAAACAGAGAACACTTTTTGGGTTTTCTCTGTTTTACTGGTGGGCTTCCGCCTTTTATTTTTGTGAATCTAGATAATTGCGGAGAGTTCTTGAATTCCTACGTTTTTCAATTTTCATAAATTCACATGAAGATTTGACAAAATCGTCATAAATCCACTTCATCGCCCGGACATGATATGACTAGTTTACGGGTAGTACAACTATGTTAAAGACAGCAGAATTTCCTATTGTTTGTATCCCAGATTTAGTTAAAGAGAAAAAATTTACTCCTTTAATTTTTCCCGACGGTCAGGGTGATGCGCCGATTGGCGTAAGCGAGAAGCTGTTTGAAAATGTTCTCAAACATTATTTTGATGAGATAGTTTTTCCTCAACAAAAGATGCTGCCTCCAGGGCATGATTTGCACTATACAGCCGACTTTTTGATTGTTGAACCCAATACAGGATTACACATAGACATTGAAGTCGATGAGCCGATTTCGTTTGCAACCGGAAAGCCCACCCACTGTATTGGGGAGGACGACTATCGAAACAAATGTTTTGTTGATGCGAACTGGCTGGTTATTCGGTTTGCCGAAGAACAAGTCTCATCCCAGCCAGAACGTTGCGCTCGGTTTATTGCTGGTGCGATCGCACAACTGACGGGTAACGATACTTATCGTCGTCAGCTACTGAATGTAGAGAAGGTTACTCCATTGAAGCAGTGGTCGTACCGTCAGGCATCGAGTTTGAAGAAGAAAGACTATCGCCAGGGTTACCTGCAAAAGAGAAGGAATTAGGGAATTTATTAGCTTACATGCACGATGGTGTTGCAGCAGAAATTTGCGGTCGTATTCGCACTCAACTTGCTGCTTTTGGAACTCCCAGCGGTGCAAAGGATTTACAAATTGCGGCTATTGCTTTGGCAAATAATCTCGTTTTAATTTCAGTTCTTTTAATCGTTCCTGGAGATTTACTACAACAACATCCCAAAATTTTTCCATTGCCAGATAGAGTTTTTCAAACTCTGCTGGTTCGTTTTCTCGCAGGAGACTTATTCTTTCTTCAAGTCCAACTTCATCTACTTCATCTTTCTCATCTAATTGGTTAAATGCTATTCCGTATTTAACTTCTAGGCTAAATAGTTCCTGTGAAGGGAATACCTGTTTATCTTTGAGAGTAAGGGCGATCGCGAGCAGTTCTTTTTCGGAAAACTTTTCCATTTTTTAGCTGATTATATCTACATGTTATTTTATTGTTATATCCTCCCTGATTCGCTTAGTCAAATTGTTTATCAGCACTCACGCTCGTATCGGCAGAGGTGGGAATTACAGAGGGTATTTATGGAAGAAAAAGTTTTAAAGTATACTTTTTGCCTTGACCCTATCGGGTTATTGACCTCCACCAAATCTGCAGTTTTGGTGGGGGGTCAATTAGATAGGGTCGCCAATCCCTATCTAATAGCATAACTGTCTTCTTCAAGCCGACTGTTTAATTTGGGTTAAGGCTATTAACATTTCTTGTCGGTTGAGATGTCTTTTCTTACCTGATTGGGGTTCTTGTGTGGCATAACTCCATTTTATTCCTGCCTGCGAACATTTTTTTCTTAATTGTTGAACAGTCGGTTGTTTGCTTCCCTGTTTTTGATTCATATTAGATTTGGATATTATATCATCAGGTTTTTTAGTAACTATTTTAGTTGTTTTTATTGTGCTTAATGCTTCGGTATTCCGCTCACAGTGTTTCTGAAAAGCAATAGATATTTCTAAAATAAATTGCCAGATGAACAGTGTAGAGAAGCCGTATATAATGATGTAGAGAAGGTTGGTTAATAAAACTTGTGCTAATTCCATTGTCCTATACTTCGGTGCTGAGTTAACTAATGACTGGCTGTTTTATGAAGCGGTCTGCCAATCTTCTATTCAGAATAAGCGTAAGCTTGTGTACTGTTTTCAAAGGAAATATCCTATCCGAACCAACTTCGTCGTTTGGGTTTTCAACGCATTTGTAAAAAGTTTTGGACATCGTAATATTCCCAAATATGTCAGGAATATCTGCGTAGCAGTTGTCTGCTAGGAACGAGGTAGTTTTTAATTTTAATGTTCGACTTGAACACAAATATGGCGACTTTTGAGTTCAAGATCGTGGACGCAATTTGTGACCTAGTATCCGATTGGGGGTTAAGTTTTGAGGTTGAGCGGACACAAAATGGTTTTAGCTTAAACCAATCATATGCCCCACATCCTACCGTCAGGAGGTGTGGGATGAATTTTGGGGCAACGACTATGCCAACTGCAATGACAGGGAACCTTATATTTTACTATTAAGCAGCAGAAGTTTCACTATCATCAATGTAATTCTGACCAATTCTCTCTTCTACAATCAGTTCTAATGCAGGAGTGTTAGCGATCGCCTCATCAAAAACACAATACAGTTTGACTATTTGAATAAATTTTGTATCACGCAAGTACTCAGAGTAGGTTTCCAATAATTGAGTAAAATGATGTTCTGTGTCTGGGCTTCTATCAATTACCTCAATGGCTTCTACTCGTTGTGGTACAATGAATTCCCGTACCATACTTTGCTCTTTCGTTTGCCAAGCATATTCTGCTGTCACTGCATGTGTTCCTATTAAGTCAAGTGGTTTTTTAAACTTGCTTGGACGGAAAAAGATATTAATATCTTCACGCTGACTATCTGGATAAACTAATACAATCATCCCTGTATCTTCTTTTATTTGTTGATAATACATTTATCAATCTCCTTTCTTCACTGCATTAGGGTCAGTTGTAATAGTGCATTCAAACTTTACTTTTTGACCTGGATTCCATAATGGTCCGGTATAAGGTACAGGTCCCCAATTTTTAACGTACCACTTTTTACCTGTCTTTACGGTCTCTTCGTCTGCTAGCTGTTGGCAGGTCTTATTTCCCATGTCAGGAAAGAGCTTTTCTTCATACTGCTCATGACTTCCACCATGCACAGTACTACCGTATCGCACCCTACTCCTAAACTTATGGTGATGTCGGTCTTGATAAATGTATCAAATTATACCCCTTATAGCTACAGTACTTACAAAGATTAAACCCACCGGGGTGCTAACTAAAGGCAATGCCAGTACTGGTACAGGTTGAGCAATAGTCGGTTTTACTGTACTACAGCTAAGAACAACAGCAAGAGTGATGCAAATTGTTTTTTTGTTAAACATGTGTGTCTTTCCAATGTGGTATACGGATCTGGGGTAAAATTGTTACCCTACGCTCATTGAAAGCTTTTGAGCAGCCTGCTGTTGTACATGCTCCATCCACAACCTGATCGCATCGACTTCGGTGTATCCCTCAAGCATTATTGCGGGGATATGCTTGTGAAAACTGTTGAGAGCATGAGTGTGTTGCATTCCAAAGTGTACAGCCCACTGCACAGCCATCGACTCAATCAGCTCATCAACTTGATTCAAATCCAACTCAGCTCTTAAGCCATTCCAAGACTGCTTTACCCTCAATGCCGAATAGTGTACGAATACCGCGTACACGCTCGTTGTGAGGGTTCCCGTTAGTAGCTGGTATACTTACTGTTGTACTTGCCGTCGTCCCTATCCACTGCTTCAGTGCCACAGCCAAATCTACCCCTGGCTTTAACCAACTGGTATCTTGCAACTCTGGACAACGACTCTTGCTAATCCACAAAATATGCTCAGCACTTAGCTCGCCTGCAATATCAAATTCATATTCAATGCCACTGGTTTGAATTGCCGCTGTGCCAATTTTGACTGGCTTCATTTTACCGTTAGCATCTTTCTGACTAGTGTCCCACTCGGTTTTGCTCCTCATGGTAGCAATGATGTGGGAATTGCAGCGTACAATAGTGTCTAACAGTCGTCGTTCTAAGGGACGCACATCTTTCCACGCTGTAAAGCTGTTTTTGGCAGAGTCAACTAATTCCAGTTCAGCATACCAAGCGTGAGATAGGGAATCGATGATAATGACTTCATAACCAGCTGCCTCAGCTGCCCTGATAGCGTCAATATACTTAGCAGGGTGGTGGTTATTAAGTTCACACACATCAAAGTTGAAAAAATCAGCATAGCGACTTGCAGAACCCCTTTCAGTGTCAATTAGTGCAATACGATTACTTATTTGAGATGCGATCGCCAATGCCGAAAACGTTTTACCACTGCCGGCGGCCCCGCTGAAGGCAAGCCTGATTTTGATTTGAGATTTTGTAGCGCGTTTAAACATTGTCTTTTAAAGCTGAAGATTGTTAATTTTTGTCAGTAGGGTGGACAAGGTATCCACCCAAAACTGTGATTACGCTGCTATGAAATCCACATCTTCAGGCTGTGGCTTATAGGCTTTCAACTTTTCCCACTCTTGGTGAGTCAGTTGGTCAAAAGGCAAGTCCAATAATTCTTCAGCTGATAAGGTTTTTAGCTTAGGCAGTATTCCCTGTTTGTAATGCCACTGAACGTAGTGAGCGCATTTTGCCCAAGTGTCAGCACGGTGTACCTCCACTTCACCTACCATGACAACCCAAGGCTGAGTTACAAAGCTGCCACTGTCATGAGTGATGATGGCAATAGTTTCACCATTGGCAAGTGCCTTGTAGTTGTAGAAGCCATCTAAGTCGATAAATTGGACTTCTGGTTCAGGGGCTATGGCTTGGGCTTGTTGACTGATGTATGCGGAAAGTTCTGCTTGCGCGATGGTCTGTTCGTCAGAAGCGATAAATGTACTATCGTCATTTAATTCGCACAGTGAACTTTGCTCCCACAACTGAGAGTGAGTGTATACTGGATTCATAATATAATACCTGACTCTGATATGGTTGGGTTTTTTAGGGCGATCGCAATCTGTGGTAGGAGGGCGATCGCCCTTGATTTTTAGCAAATTTTATTTGCCCTTATATAGACAATTGTATGCGGTAGTACCTACATATGTCAAGGACTATCACATACAAACATTGGTTTTACCGCATACAACGTTTGCTCTTCCTCCAAAGTTGTGATAGTCTGTGTACATCAGTACGATGGAGGCATGAAGAAAATGTTCTGTCGCTTAGCCGTGTTGATGGCAGAAAAAGACCCGCAGTTGTCCCAAAGACAGCTGGCAAAAAACACAGGATTAGACATAACGACCATCAACCGATTATTTACAAACAACTTCAGTCGTGTTGATGTCAGCACGGTTGAAACCCTGTGTAACTACTTTGGAAAAAATATCGGAGATTTGTTTGATATGAGAAAACCAGAAGATATTCCTATTAGAAAAAGTCGAAAACGCCCTGAATATACGGAACAAACATCAGATAAGGTGGCGTAAACAAATCACTTGTATCTACTGATATGTGGGACTATTCAGGACAGATCCTTTCTCACTATCAGTAGTTTTTTGACATAACTGCTCTTTAAAATTCTCAGTTAGGGCTTGTACTCCAACAGGTACAAGCTATGAGGTTCTTTTGTACAAGAGCGCAAACGGCTTGGCACAAAAGAACTTGAAGAAATCGCGATGCATTTTTTGTTCTTTGCCAACGGCAGTAATGCAAAACCCCCACTACTAGTTTTGCAGGCTTATCAGTAGGGATAATACATTCTTACAATCTATGTTCCAAATTATATCAGATTCCCCTGCACATAGTACGGGGACAAATGTCCTATGGGAAAAACCCACACTTGAACTTGATTTTAGTACCCAACTTATAAGTTTAGAGTGGATACAGAGCCTGTCGCCAGAACTGAAAGACGCAACACTCTACAGACTCTGTAAGATAGTCGAGTCTAAACCCACACTTAGCGAATCCTTCGCACTCAACCAAGTTCTTTACCGCATGATTTCTGGCAACACATTCACCGAATCCGCATCTCGAGTAGCACAAAGGACAGGCTGCGACAGGAAAACAATCCTCAAGGGATTAAATCAGGCCGTTGAGCAGAACATCCTTTTAGAGAACTTGCGCCCTGGCACAAGTAATGAATATTCCTTCAAACCAGTAGAGGAGTGGAAACCAGAACCCGTAGTCCATAAAAAGGACACCCCTAAGGTTATTCAATTCCCCAGTACTGATAATAATGGGACACTAGTAGAAACCGAGCCAGTCCAAAATTTGGACGACCCTCAAACGGACCCAAACAATGTTGTTAATAAATTAATAAATAAACAACAACAACTTGATGTTAGTATCCCGATCACGGATACCCCCACGATTTGGCGTAGCTTACCGGATGGAAACCGTTATGCTCAAATACCTCCCATCCACGATCAAGCAGTAGGGGTGGAAATCCAGAGGCAGATGGAAGAGGAGGGATTGACGGCGCAGAAAGTTATTGGGCGTGCGATCGCTTTTAGTAAAATCCCTTTGCTCGTTTTAAAGGCACTCGCAAGTGTTGGAAGTCGATTACTGGATGCGTGCTGGAAAACTGAATCTGAGCGCAAAGCTCGCGGGAGAGAGTACTCTCTCCCGCAGACTTTGCTTCTTCACAGCGAAGATAAGCCCAATTCAGAAGAAATTGAAGTAGTGGTGTCGTTACAGCTTTCCAAGACTCTAACAGCAATGAGTGTAATTTTGACAACGGAGCAGATGCGTCATTGTTTAGCCGAGTATGGCGAAGATGCGATGCTAGACGCTGCGGTTCAACTCAGGAAATCAGGTGTGCTTGAAAGTCTTGAAGATAAAGGGAACTACTTTTTGAACTACTTGCAGAATACTGTCAAAGGCGTAGCCGTTGAAGTTGTAACTCCTAAAAAACCGGGCATGGCGGTGATAAAGAGTATTGCTTCCGATACAGCTGCAAAATTCCCAACAGAAATCATGCAAATGCTAAAAAAAGCTGAGATTCATTTAGTGCCAGCCAAGGCAGAGAAATTGTGGGCAGCGCATGGGGAGAAGTTTGTAGAAGCGATCGCCTATGTTGATCAAAAAACGAAGGAAGGTAAAGTTACCAACCGTGAAGGTTATTTCGTTAAGTAATAATCAACTCCTTTCCAGAGATCAGTTTAATGATCAAGCTTTTTCACCGCGTGTGGGACTAGTTTATCAACCCATAGAGCCTGTCTCCCTCTACGCTAGTTACGCTCAATCTTTTAACCCCAACGATAGCCGAACCGCAAGCGGGCAAGCTTTACAACCGAGTCATGCAACCCAGTATGAAGTCGGCATCAAAACTGAGTGGTTAAATAAGCAGCTTTCGGCAACACTAGCCGCGTATGATATTACAAAAACCAATGTCTCTACAACCGATCCCGCTCATCCTGATTTCTCAATTGCTGCTGGAGTTGTTGAGAGTCGCGGTATTGAACTAGATATTGCCGGTAAAATTTTACCGGGTTGGAATGTGATTGCATCCTTTGCCCACGACGATGTCTATGTCACCAGAGATCTTAGTATACCTGTGGGGAACAGATTGGTCAATGCTCCGAGGTACAACGCTAGTTTGTGGACAAGCTATGAAATTCAACGTGGTTTCCTCAAAGGACTTGGATTTGGTGCGGGAATGTTTTTTGTTGGCGATCGTGAAGCGA
>JAQYWP010000955.1 GCA_029379285.1 Rhizonema sp. PD38 | reverse complement strand
CCACTAAGCAAGCGCTTATTTCTTCATTTTGTAGCAAGTGTCTGCCTTGAGCTAATTCGGAATTCATCGAGACTAAAAAGTCATCGACTTCATCTTTTGTATAACTTCCCCTGAAAGTTTTGGCAATCACCCGATGTTTTTCTTGGAATAATTCTAAAGAATTTAAAACTATATCTAAAAAATCTTTGATTCCCAATAAGTTTAAAGTATGACCGGAAGGAGCCATATCTACGACTATCCGATCTACGACTTTTTCTGTAAGCAACCTTTGGATTTCCAACAAACCCATAATTTCATCTAAACCGGGCCAGTCTAAATCCCAAACAGGTGTTAAATCTTCTCCTTCTACAAAACTTCCCCGCTCAACTAATAGCTCTAAAAACTTCCCGTATTTTGCCTTAAATTCTAAGAGTAATTCTTTAGCATTTAACGCCCGAACACTCAAATTAGGTAAATTAGTTAAAGGTAAGGCGTTGTCTTCAACTTTTATTTGTAGTACATCGCCTAAAGAATGTGCTGGATCTGTCGATATTAACAGTATTTGTTGATTGGGAAATAATCTTGCCCAGCGTCGAGCAAAACCACAGGCAAGAGTGGTTTTGCCTACTCCACCTTTACCGCTAAACATTGCTAGTTGAAGCGAATCGTACTTATTTAACATAGATATAAATTGATGCATTAGGTATGTAGTTGCGCTTTAGCGCTCTTATCAAGAGCGTGCTTTTTAGATCAATTGGTAGTAAAGGCTTCAGCCCTTATAACCTTTGCCCTGAGCGCTTCAGCGCTCACTACGAACTTCTAATAATTTGTATTGATTTTTACTTACTTACTTAAGAGCGCTAAAGCGCAACTACGTACCTTTTTAGATAAAGTGGTAAGGAGGTAGGGCAAATTCTAACTGTAATTCCCAGTGAGAACACGCTTTTTGCCAAGTCAGAAATTGTTCTGTAAGTAAGGGTTCGTCTTGGCGACTGACTAAAAGATAAATCCGTGCTTCTTCACCTTCCGGTTGAACAACAATTGCCGACTTATATATTTGGGTAATCAGATCAACTGCATTCTCCCGTTGTGCGGTTTGAATATTTTGAAAGTCTTGTTGTGTTTGATAGCGTTGTTTTTTCGCTAAAAAATACTGTCTTCCTCCTGATAAAGGCGTTATGACTGGTTCATCTAGAGTGCGGGGAACAAACTTCAAGATATATTCAGCTTTGCCATTGAGTAAGCGTAACTTCTCGAGATATTCCTGAGCATGGAATTCTAGATAAGTTAGTAAGCTTTCTTTTGAGGTAAAGCAGGTGCCGAATCGTAATGGTAAAACTGTAGTCTGACGGAATAGTTCGCCCATCACGCGATCATGCGACAAAACTGCTTGGATTAGTCGTTCGTCATCGTTCTGCAATGATTCTATGGATATCTCTGGTTCCACCAAAGCTGAAACGCCAGCACTACTAATCAGAAGTACGCGATCGCGAATGCCCACTGGTAACTCTAGTTCCGCAGTTGGTGTCTCTAAAAAGGCGTAAGTGTAAAAGTTATATAATTCCACGCACAGTAGCAAACGTAAAAGTTTTTAAATAATCGGCATCTCAATTAATTACCCAGGTGGCTTCATGAATTTTGCCGTGATTAGCATTGTTAGTCTTATCGTTAACTATACAACCAGTGCCTTCATTCAAGGGCCAGTAGCCCACCAAACCTAGTTCATTGCCCACGAGACGACGCGACATATCGGCTTGAATTTCTATCAGAGAACGAGCTCGATTCCAAATGCGGAATTCAGCAATTTGCCCTTTAAAGAAATTCCGCCTCCCTGCCCCTCGACATAAATAGAGCGATGAATTGTTCTGAGTTGTATGTATGGTTGTATCATTTGTGCTTGCCACTTCCACACCATCCACATATAAGTACAACTGCGAACTTTGCTTAACAAATGTAATGTAATGAAGCTGTAAGTCGTTAATTGGTTGAGTAGAGTAAACTGCTGGATTTTTTTTCCCATCATACCTAGATACATAGACGCGGCCATTTTTACTGCTGTATCGGATGGCGTATGGAAACGGGGTTCCTATCCATTTTTCGAGGACATTGATATCGAACGTTGCTTTGCCCTCACCTTGCTGCACGGAGTCTGGCTGAAGCCAAACTTCGATCGCAAAATCTTGATCTTGAGCAAAGTCTAAAGTAGACGAATATGGGATTTCTATATAATCATCCTTCCCGTTAAACATCAAAACAGGGTGTAACGATTTGCTCGGCGCTTCAGTATGCGCCCTGATTACTCCATGAATATCAGCTTGATTGGCATTCTTTTGATCGTCAGCTGTTTTGCTACGTTCTTCATTCAACTGATTTGACTCAGACGCAGTGACTTGTGACGTTGATTTTTCTCCAGTTTGCTTAACTTGGGATGAGGTTGTTGGGAGTACAGATGGGTTTGGCTCATTTAACTGAGGTTGTGGTGCTGGAGCGCTGAAAACAATTTGGGGAGTTGAGAGATCCGTCGGTGAGGGTGACTCAGCAGACGGTGTCAAATCTACTTGTGGGGTTGGCGTAGTTGGCAGTTGTAGTTGAGCAATTTGGGGAGTTGAAAAATCCGTCGGTGATGGTGACTCAGCAGACGGTGTTAAATCTACTTGTGGGGTTGGCGTAGTTGGCAGTTGTAGTTGAACAGCAGGGGGAGATAAAGTCATGGACGGGGTTTCAAGCGAATCGGGCGATCGCTCGGCTGCATTCTGAATTTCTGCCAAAGACAGAGATTTGTCCCAAATCCGCACTTTAGTAATACTGCCGTGAAAGAAACATGAACTTGCGCCAGCTTGTTCAGTTGCTCCTGCGCCCACATGCAATGGATGGTGATCGTTTGGCTGGAAGACAATTTCCTCATATCTTCCTACTGACTGCCCATTGACGTATAAAATCATTGTTTGCGACAGTGAGTCATAGGTTCCTGCGATATGAGTCCAGACTCCTTCTTTCACTTTCGAGCCTGTTATGATGATCCAAGGAATTCCTTTGTAACCAGTACCGATCCAGAACTGCCAGTACTGTGCGGCATTTATGCAGAACACATAGCCTCTGCGCCCAACGCTTGCAGAACCACTGACAGAAGTCAAGATCGCTCGATAGCCTCTACCACCGTGAAACTGAACCCACATTTCAACTGTAAAGCTAGTAGGGTTGAGATCCTCACAGTAGGGGATGTCAATCTGATCGCTACTACCATTAAAGTAGGGATATGCCGTCGCAGGATAACCAAGGTCAATGTCTTTTGGTTCTCCAGTAACAGTTTCTTGCAGTTTCATCGCTCGCCCCTTCCCCTTGAACGAATACTTTACCCGTTAGAAATTTTCTAGAACAGCGTTAGTCATCTTGCGAACACTAATTGCCAATTATATTATCATTTATATGTTGCTTAAAAAGTATTTATGAACAACATTCACTCACGCCGTACAATTCGACCTACGATCAGCACAATCCCTCGCAATCAAAGTGAGGCAGCTAAGCAATTAGAACTGTATAAAATGGTAACAAAACGGCAGCGCATCCAGCAAGAATTGCAGTTTATGGAACAGCGTCTTCAAGTATTGAAACAACAAATGAGCAGTCTTGATAATCAAATAAAAATTACAGAAAAAACAATTCAGGATTTGCGTCAATCACCTCCTGCTTCTTCTGAAAGTGCAACTCCTCAGACTTCTCCTCCTAGTTCTACAGCTTCTCATAAGGATGTCAAGTCGTCGAGTAAATTCCAAACTTTCTACCTTGAATATTAATATTTATGCTCATTTGTCATGTGTTTTAA
>JAQYWP010000954.1 GCA_029379285.1 Rhizonema sp. PD38 | reverse complement strand
GTACAATGATTATAGACAATCGTTATATTGCTTGCCCTTTAGGATTCATAGAATGAAGCTAGAGCAATGAAAAATGATTTTGGCTTCTTTAAGCATTCTGGATTTTTATTTAAGGGGAAACTCAGTTTTAGTTGGACAAGAAACTTGCCTACTGACAAGCAAAATGGTGTTAAAGTTAACCTTGCTTCTGAAAAAATCCCATCCCTACTGATAGAGAAGGCGATAAATACTCAATCTTGACTGTTGGGATAGCAACCAAAATGGCATCAAGTGAAGGAATTAAGAAATGGACATCAAAAGAAGTGGCTCACAGCCTTCCGCCAAAGGACCTGCTGAGTATTTTACCGGCACTGTACGCATTGACCGCCTGTTCGAGGCACACGATCCTGCACGCACGTCTGGCGCTAGTGTCACTTTCGAGCCAGGCTCTCGGACAGCATGGCACACCCACCCGTTGGGACAGACGCTGATCGTGACGGCTGGCTGCGGTCTCGCACAGCGGTGGGGCAGCCAGATCGAGCAAATTCGACCGGGAGACGTGATCTGGTTCTCGCCAGGTGAGAAGCATTGGCACGGTGCCACTCCAACTACGGCCATGACACACATCGCTATTCAAGAACAGCTCGACGGCAAGCCAGTGGAGTGGATGGAACAGGTCAGCGACGAGCAATATTTAGCGCCAATAGTAAACAAATAGAAGTATCAATATTATGTACAACACGAAAGCTTATTCCGCAGACAGTGCAACATCACCGCTGTCCTATACCAATATCCCACGGCGCAATCCAACCGAACACGACGTACAGATCGAAATCCTCTTCTGCGGTATCTGTCACTCCGATCTCCATGCGGTGCGTAACGAGTGGAGCGGTGTCATGCCTACTGTCTACCCAATTGTCCCCGGTCATGAGATCGTCGGTTGTGTCACTAAGGTCGGCTCGGCAGTTACCAAGTACCAGCCCGGCGATCTCGCTGCGATCGGCTGCATGGTGGAGTCGGACGGTACCTGCGCCGACTGCGAAGCCGGCTTTGAGCAGTTCTGCCCGAATCTGACTCTCACCTACAACTCCACAGACAAGTACCTTGAAGGCGTTACCTTTGGTGGCTACTCTGATAGTATTGTAGTGAATGAACGCTTTGTTCTGAAAGTTCCGTCTAACCTCGATCTTGCCGGGGTTGCGCCGCTTGTTTGTGCTGGGATTACAACCTATTCGCCTATGCGCCACTGGGGCATCACGAAGGGCAAGAAAGTAGGCGTGGTCGGTCTTGGCGGACTGGGTCATATGGGCGTGAAGTTCGCCCATGCGTTCGGAGCCCACGTGGTCGTCTTCAGCACCTCGCCTAACAAGAAGGAGGACGCACTCCGCCTCGGTGCCGACGAAGTTGTCGTCTCCCGCAACAACGAGGAGATGCAGAAGCACGCTGGCAGCTTCGATTTCATCCTCGACACCGTCTCCGCCGATCACGACATCAACGCCTATCTCAACCTGCTCCGCCGCGACGGCAACATCACCCTTGTCGGCGCACCCGAGAAGCCCCTGGACATCGCGGCATTCAGCCTCATCATGGGTCGCCGCAGTCTCTCTGGCTCAATGATCGGCGGCATTGCCGAAACCCAGGAAATGCTCGACTTTTGCGGTAAGCACAACATCACCGCAGATGTCGAAGTCATCCCCATCCAGAAGGTCAACGAAGCCTACGAGCGACTGCTTAAGTCTGATGTGAAGTACCGCTTCTGTATCGATATGGCATCACTTAAATCTGAATAACCGATAGGGGCGGCATCAACGAACAGTGATTTGCCCTCTGTCAATGATGGTGAAGCTACTAATAGTACTAAGAAAGGAGAAAGCACGATGCAAAAACGGAAACTTGGAAACAGTAATCTGGAAGTCTCGACTATCGGGCTCGGCTGCATGGGAATGAGCTTTTCCTATGGCCCGCCCAAAGACAAGCAGGAGATGACGGCTCTTCTCCAGGCTGCCGTCGAACGCGGCGTTACATTCTTTGACACTGCCGAAGTCTACGGTCCGTTCTTGAACGAAGAGCTTGTGGGCGAAGCCCTCGCTCCCTTCCGCGAGCAAGTGGTCATCGCCACCAAATTCGGGTTCAATCTGAGTCCTGATTTCGATCCTCGCGGGATGAAAGGTGCGCCAGGAATGAATAGCAGCCCGGAACACATCAAGAAGGCTGTGGAGGGGTCGCTCAAGCGACTCAAAGTCGAGACAATCGATCTGCTCTATCAGCACCGTGTTGACCCAAACGTGCCGATTGAAGATGTGGCAGGAGCGGTAAAGAACCTGATTCAAGAAGGTAAAGTTAAGCACTTTGGACTCTCTGAAGCAGGAGTGCAAACGATCCGTCGCGCGCACGCGGTTCAACCAGTCACTGCTCTACAGAGCGAATACTCACTGTGGACAAGGACTTCTGAGAAGGAAGTGATACCGACACTTGAAGAACTTGGAATCGGTTTTGTCCCGTACAGCCCTTTGGGTAGAGGCTTTCTCACGGGCAAGATCGACGAGAACGCAAACTTCGACAGTTCCGACTTCCGCAGCTCCTTACCTCGCTTTACGCCGACAGCTCTCAAGGCGAATCAGGCCCTGATTAATCTGCTCGGTAGCATTGCAGAAAGAAAGCAGGCAACACCTGCTCAGATTGCGATCGCCTGGCTGCTTGCCCAGAAGCCGTGGAATGTTCCAATTCCAGGCACCACGAAACTGCATCGCTTGGACGAAAACATCGGAGCCGTCTCAGTCGAACTCACGCCCGACGATCTGCATGATATTGATGACGCCGCTTCCAAGATCACGGTGCAAGGGGCTCGCTACCCCGAACACCTGGAGCAAACGACCGGTCGCTGAGCAGTAAAGAATTTGTTCTCTTGTCTACATTTCTGTCACTGTAGCAGACATACGCGAGATAAACGAGTTGTGGAGCAGGGCTTCTTCTGCACGGACGTATCAATTCTCCACAATCTCTACGGTGTCAAACGTGATTGAATAAAAGCATAGCCCTGATCAAACCTTGGTATCATTTTGCAATTCAATCGATGCAGTTCATTAACAATATCAGGACTGTCAAAGTCTTTAGAATTCCGGTTGAGAAAACACGCTACTTTCGGTGCTTCCTGATGTAGATGGGTGATTACAGATACGTAGACGAGAGCATCTTGCGGTTCAAGGTCAAAAGGAACTTCACAGGCGGCTGCTAAGGTGAGAATATCAGCATTCGGGGGAATGACTTGTGCAATTTTTAACAGTCGCTTTCGATACTGCCCAAAGCGCTGCCGCTCCTCCTCATTCTACTAATTTGCTCGTCACTTACCCCAGCTTGTTCAAAATAAGGCTGAAGAATAGGGCGTGCATCAATGATGTAATGGGGTTCATGCTCTAGTGGATCACCTGCATCAATCCATAAGTAGAACCGATCTGGAAAAACCATCAGGAAATAAGGGGCTTTTGGAAAAGTGCCGTGGGCGAGAATGTTGCGCCGGAGGCGGGTAGCCCATTCTGATGAGGCATTGCGTTTAGTCTTCACCTCAACAACGAGCATCCGTTGACCATTACGATCATCAACGGACAAATCCCAGTGACTATCTCGATTAGAAAACATGAACAAAATTTACTTTATAAGGCTAACTATTCATCATTTTGACGCAGAATACTTTCCCTAGAGCATGACCAAAACTGCAAAAAGTTTTGTTTTGCAAAATAGGAACATCTTTATATTTTTCTCTCTTTCTTCCCGTCCCTTATACCATTTCACGAAAATTCTGATACAATTCACTCCCCCTGCTTCCCCTGCCTCCCC
>JAQYWP010000953.1 GCA_029379285.1 Rhizonema sp. PD38 | reverse complement strand
TCTCTACTCCCCCGAAATTGCCTCAGTAATCGGGAGAACATCTGCGACCATACTAAACCAAATTGATTACTGGACAAACACTAAATCCGGTAGGATTATCGACGGTATCCGCTGGTTCTACAAGACTTATGAGGAATGGGCTAGTGAATTACAAATATCGATTTCTACGGTCAGAAGGGCGATCGCACATCTTAAAGAAACTGGGATTATATTGGTTAAAAAGCAGTCCAAGAAAAACTGTTATCACGCTAACTGGTACACCTGGAACACTGAATTTTTAAGTCTCAGTGAACAAATCGAAACAGCTAAAATGAATACTTCGATCTGTTCATTTTGGACGCATCTTAACATAGATTTCCTGTACAGATACTTCTCTACATCCAACAGCACTGCTGCTGAAAGCGAAAAAAGTCTGGAATCAGATTTTCAAAAAAACGAAGAGCCGGAAGAAGTCAACTGGGACTCACTCAAATCAAAAATAGAAAAAGAGCAGTCCGAATTGGCTGATAAACCTCCAAATTCAAATGATCATCAGTTTCAAGATAACGATCCTCATGAAGACAATTCTTCCGCCGCTCTTACACCGAAAAAAAACAATCGTCCAGCAACTAAGCACACCCCTATTGCTCCCGAAAAGTTACTTGCAGCGATCGCCGAAGCGAAAACGATCAAAGGTAAAGTAAACTTCCGGATGAATGCAGAGATAGAGAAAGCGATCGCCAAGCACTTCCAGAATGTTTATCCGGCGATCGCCTTTGTGAAAGAGCAAATTAGATTAAACGTACCAATCACTAAGTCTTGTGAAGCTCTGTTTATGTGGGCTTTGAAGACCCCGCTAGATAGCAAATATGACTTGAAGGAAGTTATTGAATACAGGCAGCCTTCAGAGAAAGATAAGGCTGATATTGCGATCGCACTCGACAACGGTTTTATTCGTAAATTTGAGCAACAACCTGATGGTTTGTGGGTGGTAGATACAGGGAAAGAATGCTTATGTTGGTACGATTTTTTGAATAAATTTTAGGGCGTAATCAATGATTAATAGGGACCACAGAGGGGTACAGCCGGGATATGCTTTCTTAGGGGGATCCATAAGCTACAAACCGCCGTCAAACTAGAACGGATCGTCATAGTCGCGAAGCTCCACTCTAGAGAGTACTCTCTCGCAAAGTCTGCGTCCGTGAAGCTTCACGGACGCGAGCTTTGCCCCGAGACTTCGCGCGAAGTCTGCCGGACAGAAGATTCACAGTAGGCTCGCTTCGCGCGAAGCTCTGGGGACGGAAGCTTCCGCCCCCAAGACTTCGCCCAATATTCGGACAGTAGGCTGGATATTTACGGATGGTAGGTGCCTTAACTCGCCCCTCTTCGTTAGCCGTTTCATTTGAACTCTCCAAAAACGGACAACCGTCTTCGCACTCGCTCGCGCCGGATGTAAGCTTCCCCCGGCAGACGAGCGCATTTTGAGGCGGTTTCACTGTCTTGTTTTTGAGACCATTGTCAATAACCGCGCAAAGTCTGGTCACGAGAGTACTCACGGACGCGAGCTTTGCCTCAAAATGCTCCCAGATCGTCGTTTGAGCGTGAGAGATGCGCGTTAATGGTTGTCCGTTTTTGTCCAGACATTTCCCAACCCCAAGAGCCCCTGCGACAGTCACCGCCCCAACCGTTGACAAATTCGTCCCCAAAGGGAGATCCTTAAAAATAAAATACCAGCCTTGGTTTGTTAATTGGTCGGCACAGATAGATACTCGTTGTAAGAAGGCTGGTATTTTATTTCCTGGCAAGTGCCAAAGCGCGTGGCACTATTTCGGTTGGAACTGGGATCTTTCCCTAGTTCTTCTCGATTGCTCTCTATTATCAAAATCATTGAGCAAGCGTTTCAATTAAACAAGGAAGATAAAGTTTATGTTTCGTAAATTCCCAGCGTTAAAATCTTTTCGTGTATTAGCATCCGGGTTAGTGTTAGTATTTGGATTAAGTCATATAGCCACAGCACAAGTTTCATCATATTCTGATGAAACTACTTTTGACCTTTTTCCTAATAAGCAATTCATTAATTGTATGGCTGCTAATCCTAAAGTCACACCTACAGTTCAAGCTATTGTAAAGCGTGGTGATCTTAATGACACTTTGACTCTGGTTTTGAAAAATTTCAAACCTGGTTTGAAGTTTGATTTATTTACTGTACAGAATAGTTCTCAACAAGCAGATGGTAGCGCCGCTCCGAATTTCAAGAACTTTGGTTTAGCTTGGTATCAAAGTGATGTGGAGCCTGAGCCTGGAGAAGTTACAATCAAAACTATTCTCGTAAATCAAATTTTCGGTTTTGATCCAGAGGTGAACTTACCACCTACTAACACTTTCCATGTAGGATTTTGGTTCAATAATCCTGAAGACGCTGCTGCGTGCGGCTTTGATGTTAGTAAACCTACTCCCTTTAATGGTGAACACAAGGCTGGTCCATTAGGATTTGTTACCCGACCTAATGCCGAAACCAACCTCGGACCGCTTTGCCTCAAACCTAACACCTCGACAAATCCGCCTACTTGTAATCCTTAAGCTGTACAAGAAAGATACTATATAATGGCTTGGCTTCTCATTCAAACTGCAACGCAGAAAACTAGGATTTAGGCGATGAAATATGCGCGTGTGTGGGCGGCAGATTCACATCTTGACGTCAAGTCTGCCGGATGGAAGCTTCCATCCGGCGAGCTTGACGAAAAAATATTGCACCAAAGATTCAAATAACATAGGTGGTTTTATCAACGCCTACCAACTTATACTGTATTTTTTTGTAAATATTTTGTCTCTGATACTAGTGATTTAACGTTTCTGTGAGATAGTCTTAACCGTCTAGCTACATAATCTCAACTTAGCTCCTTTCTCTTTTATCTTTACTGAAAAAACCAAAAAATGAAAATAAGAAAATCTTTAGCAACGATAACGCTTTGCGTTCTCCCAGCGTTCGGTGCTTCAGTTGTTCTCAATACCCAACAGGCAAAAGCAGAAAAAGTCTGCTCAAATAGAAGTCTATATGGAGCATATGAAAATGCAGGTGAAGGGTATTTCAATTACACCGACCCCTACTCCACAACTGCTTTAAACACCTTTGATGGCAATGGAAAGGTTACGGGTACTGTTCTGGCAAGAAGTATTGCAGGTCAGATAACCACTAATCTAAGTTTTCAAGGCACATACCAAGTGAATCCTGATTGTAGCTTGACTGCAAGCTATACTAGAGCCGATGGGACAACTGCTAATTATAGCGGTGTTGTCTACGATGATGGTAACAAGTTTGGATACACTCAAACAGACCCTGGTACTATTGTGAATATAAAGGGTGAAAGAGTCAACCGTTACCGCTATCATTAACACACAGGACCTACGCAACTGGCACAAAACGGGGGCTGGCTCGTAAGCGATCGCTCAAGCGCGAAGATTCCATTGATCTGAGGTTTTCTATTTTTCATGAGTATAAAAAAGCCTGCACAGATACTAAGTGAGTCTCTGTGCAGATTGCTAGGCTATATGAACTAGGTAGAAGCGTGAACTATTGCGCAGCAGGAGGAAGCGCTGGTGTTTCTGGTTCTCCCGGAATCATCAGCGGTTTATTGGGTTCAAAAGAATCCCAAATATACTGCTTCGTCGTCTGTTTGAAACCCAAGAAATACTCTTTCCAATTTTCCAAAGAAGGCACCTCATGCTCTGACACTTTACACGCGAAGCTTTTCTGTTTCTCTCCTGCTTGTTCCCTGTTAGTCTTAAAGCAGAACACGCCAAGGCTGTAGAACATGGAATTCTTCTGCTTGGCGG
>JAQYWP010000952.1 GCA_029379285.1 Rhizonema sp. PD38 | reverse complement strand
CCTTGAAAGGGCTGGTCCTAATACCGTTAAACGCTCAAACTATTTAATGAGATTATATAGTTTGAGCGCTATTTTACTTTGTGATTGGGGAGCTTCAGTACGTGTCCAAACAAATGCCGAAAATCCAAGTCAAAAGTGGTAGAAAATTGTTGTCCTGGACTTTAACAATAGCAGTAGCGGCTCTATTCGTAAACGTTCCTAACAGTACAGGGCAATCCCAGCCACCACAGTCAGCAGAACAAAGAGCCGCGTTGAAAGAAGCTACTGGGTTAAATCAACAGGTTATTCAGTTGTACAAGGAGGGGAAATATAGTATAGCTATTCCTTTGGCAGAACGCGTACTTTTGATTAGGGAGAAAGTACTAGGTAAAGAACATCCGGATGTTGCACAAAGCCTCAACAATTTGGCTCTACTGTACAAAGCACAGGGGAACTATCAAAAAGCCGAACCTTTATATCAGCGCTCACTCAACATTAGGGAGAAAGTACTGGGCAAAGAACATCCGGATGTTGCAATTAGCCTCAACAATTTGGTATTGTTGTACTGGGCAGAAGGCGATATCACGCGTGCCACTGATTTCTATAGTCGTGGGCTAGCAGTTGAAGAACATAATCTTAAACTGATTGAAGCTGTAGGTTCAGAACAAAGAAAACAGGGTTACGCCAGAACATTTGCGGGTTCAACTGATAGTATCATTACTCTATCACAACAACAAGGTAACAAAAATCCGGAAATAGCACGCTTAGCACTCACGACAGTGCTACGTCGCAAGGGGTTGGTACTAGATGCAGTTGCAGATGGCATCCAAACAATACGCTCCGAGTTCGCATCTCAACCAGAAACACAAAAATTATTTGACGAGTGGTTGAACGTCCAACAGCAGCTATCGGCATTAGTATATATTGGACAGGGAAAGCAATGTGCTACTGATTATCAAACTCAGTATCAGCATTTAGTTCTTGAAAAAGAACGCTTGGAAGAAGCTATCAGCGTCAAGAGTGCTGAATTCCGCAATCAAACACAGCCTGTTGAGTTACAAGCCATTCAATCTCATATTCCTCAAGACGCGGCAATAGTTGAAATTGTGCAGTATCAACCGTTCGATCATAAAGCTAAAAAGGAGGATGAAAAGTGGGGCAAATCACACTATGCGGCTGCGGTACTGCGTTCGTCCGGTGAACCAAAGTGGGTAGACTTGGGTGATGCTGCGACTATTGACAAATTGATCGCCGAATTACGAACAGCGTTAGCACTTGCAGGCTCGCGCTCCTCTATTGAGATTCAGCCTATTAATGGTACTCACAAAAATTCGCTTCCACAAGTTCAGCAACTTGCTCGGAAAGTAGATCAACTCGTTATGGCACCGATACGCCCACTACTGGGAGATGCACGTCACTTGCTGCTGTCACCCGATGGACAGTTAACGCTCATTCCTTTTGAAGCACTGGTTGATGAGAAAGGTAAATACCTTATTCAAAGCTACGCATTCTCTTATCTTACCAGTGGACGGGATTTGCTACGCTTGCAATCGGTTGCTTCAAGCCAAACTGCACCAGTTGTTTTTGCAGATGTTGACTATAACCGACAGACGACAATAGCTGCTGCACAATCGTCAAATACAGTCCGAGGGGTTCAAAATCGACGTTCTCAGGATCTAGCTTCTGTCAGTTTTCCACCACTCAGCAATACTAAAGAAGAAGCAGAAAAAATCAAAGCTATTTTTCCAGAGACTACACTAAAGTTAGGTCAGTCAGCGACAGAAACTGCGATTAAACAGCTTAATTCTCCCAGTATCCTACATTTAGCGACCCACGGTTTTTTTCTGAGTGATCCTGAAGTTAAACTCGCGAATGATGAATTTGGTAAGCAACCAAAAGTTTTGAATCTGGAAAATCCCTTGTTGCGTTCCGGATTAGCATTAGCTGGTGCTAACAATCGCAATCAAGTTTCATCTGGGACAAATGATGGTGTACTCACAGCATTAGAAGTCGCTGGGCTTTCTTTGCGCGGCACTCAATTAGTCGTGCTATCCGCGTGTGAAACCGGGTTAGGTGATGTCAAGGTAGGAGATGGATTATACGGCTTACGTCGTGCTTTGGTAATTGCTGGTTCTCAAAGCCAAGTCTTGAGTTTGTGGAAAGTGAGCGATGCTGGGACTAAAGAACTGATGGTAAAATATTACCTAGGTTTGAAAGCAGGTAAGGGCAGACATGAAGCTTTGCGAGATGCTCAACTGGAAATGCTGAAAAACCCAAGTTATCAACATCCTTTCTACTGGGCAAGTTTTGTCCCCTCTGGTGATTGGACTCCACTTCACAAATGATCCTCTATGTTGCAGGTAGTTCCCAACTCTACCCTATACTCCAACACTATCAACGCATTGTTGCAGCACTGAAAAAGACGATAGAATTAATGTCACAAATTGCAATAGCAGCAAATATGTCCTTGTTCAGTTAGTAGTGATACCCGTAATTCATCTTTTTTAGAATAATTATCATAATCAGCAAAAGGTTTTAGGCGGTGTTTAACTAATGATAGAGGTTCTTTGCCTTTGATAATACGCTTCATGCTATTTACTCTTCTAAAAAACCAATAAGTGTATTAGCTCTGACGACTTCTGTATCATTATCCGAAAACCGCTTTGTCGGATAATCGTTGGCATATTTGACCCCCTAGCTCTGATGATAACCTAACGGTTAGGTTTTCGGTAGAACTCTGGGGATCATAATGGTTTGGTAATCCGTAATTCGTCTCAATACAGTTCAGTTAAGACTTTTCTTCCCCACACCTTTGATCCGCAACGCAGTAAGTTTGAAACAGCTTTACAATTATTTACATAATTGTGTTGAATTTCGCATATCTACTTAATTACGAATTATCTTGCTTGCCGTTTTTGCATTCGTTCGGCACTACCTGTGGGAATCGACTCAATTAACTTGCGGGTGTATTCCTCTTTAGGTGAAAGGTAGATATTTTCCGCTGTTCCTTGTTCAACAATTTGACCGCGATTCATAACTAAGATGCGATCGCTCATAAATTTGACAACACTCAAATCATGCGAGATGAAGATGTATGTCAGCCCAAACTCCTCTTGTAATTCTTTCAGGAGATTCAGCACCTGTGCCTGTACCGACACGTCCAACGCTGACACTGATTCATCGCAGATGATGAACTTAGGATTTAATGCCAAGGAACGGGCAATACAAACCCGCTGACGCTGACCACCTGAAAACTGATGGGCATAACGGTTCATAGCGTCAGCATTCAATCCAACCCGTTCTAGAAGATAAGCGACTCGTTCTCGGCGTTGTTGTTTTGTCTTCCCTATCGAGTGTATTACCAAAGGCTCCATAATTGCATCCCCAATTTTCATACGAGGATCGAGGGAGCTAAAGGGGTTTTGGAAGACAATTTGCATTTCTCGTCGCAACTGCTGCAATTGTTGTCCCTTCAGGGTAAGGATCTCTCGCCCCTCAAACAAGATCTGACCGCCCATCGGTTTGATGAGTCGCAGCAAAGTTCTCCCCAGAGTGGTTTTGCCACAACCAGATTCTCCCACCAATCCTAGAGTTTCCCCTTTTTTGATCTCAAAGGAAACACCATTCACTGCCATAGTGTAGCGTTTTGTCCCACCAAACACTCCTCGCACGGGGAAACCAACCTTGAGGTCCCTGACTTGCAATAAGGGTTGCTGCTGTTCTAAAGAAGCTAATCGATTTGCTATTGCCTCAGCGCTAACTTCCGGCAGTTCTGTAGGTTGTTTGGATTGAATCACCAACTCTCCTGTTGGTTTCTCTTCAACATTCATGTAG
>JAQYWP010000951.1 GCA_029379285.1 Rhizonema sp. PD38 | reverse complement strand
CCTTAGCTGACAAACTGCCCTCATTGTTACCAGAGGCACTCCAAGCCGCCAGAGAAATTCAGTCTGAGTCGAGTCGCGCCAATGTACTAAGTGCCTTAGCAAAGAAACTTCCACCGTCATTATTACCAGACGCACTCCAAGCCGCCAAACTGATTCAAGATGAGTATCATCGCGCTTCGGCCCTAAGTGCCTTAGCGGACAAACTGCCGCCTCAGTTATTACCAGATACACTCGCTGCCGCCAAACTGATTCAGGATGAGTCTATGCGCGCTTCAATCCTAAGTGCCTTAGCGGATAAACTGCCTGAGTTATTACCAGATGCACTCGCTGCCGCCAAGCTGATTCAAGATGAATCTATGCGTGCTTCTGCCCTAAGTGCTTTAGCGGACAAACTGCCGCCTCAGTTATTACCAGATGCGCTCGCTGCCGCCAAGCTGATTCAGGATGAATCTATGCGCGCTTCGGTCCTAAGTGCCTTAGCTATTCCTTTATCATGGATGCCAACAGATCAGCTTTTTTCATGCTGGAAAGATACACTTGACGAGTTATCTCTTCGTACTCGCAAAGATTTACTGAAAGATATAGAAAATCTAGTTCCAGTCATTTATGCATTAGGTAGTGATGCAGCAATAGCATCTGTAAGTCGTGCTATTCAGAAAGTGGCACGATGGTGGCACTAAAAAACGGTTGGGTGGCGGATGCCAGAGTCGTGCTGACTTGTCGGCTAAATATTTGGGATGCGGGGAAAAATACTTTAAAGTTTTTTGATACTTACCGAAACCTTAATTTTACATATGGATAGCAGCGCACACCAAACCAAGTCGGGCAGTTCATTTCCCATTGGTGTTGCGATCGCCCCGCATTAGCAGAGAGTCGGCGAACAGAGTTAGAACAGCCTTTTCAAGGACGGATTAAAGATGCATTGAAAAATCCGTTACGGTTGGCATTGATGTGTCGCATTTGGGGATTGGGACAGGGAAGCTTGCCCAAGACCAAAGCCATGCTGTACGATCAGTTTGTAGAAGCAATGTATGAATGGAAGCAAGACCGCTTTCCCACGAGTTCCGCCCAGAGAAAGCCGTTAAATCAGGCATTAGGAAAATTGGCCTTAAAGAGCGATTTCTCAGGAAAAAACCAAATTTCGCCTGAAACACCCCTTTGTCGAGCAAGTATTAGATGCTACTGATAATTCTCTGTTTCCATTAGCTCTACAACTTGGTTGGCTCAATCAAGTAGGAATCTCGGAGACTCAGGGTGAAAAAGTCTACGCTTTTTACCATTCCACGTTTCCGGAATATTTTGCACCATTGGCAATTTCTGAATTTACAGATTCTTTATAAGTATTACAAAGGATTTATAAGTATTATTACGTATAACAGGCATAATTTCAATATATTTACTAAAACAAAAACTAGTAAATCGTCCTGATGAAAAGTTAATCCGAAAGATTGTTAAATAATCTTAAAGTGCTATTTTCCAGTGTCACTGTGTGGAGTGTTTCAATATATGGTTTCATTTATAACTCGGACTCCGTTTGTTGGTGAGGTTTCTGCTTTTGAAGCCGATCTTACGCAAAAAGGTATAGAGGGGAGTTCTGCCTTCCCCTTAATCGCACTCCCAGCCACTGCTTTGTTTGGGACAGATGGTATTCGCGGACAAGTTGGTGAATTGCTCAGTGCGTCGTTGGCATTGCAAGTAGGTTTCTGGGCTGGTTGTGTTTTGCGTAACCATTCTGAAAACCCAGGACCAGTTATTCTCGGACAAGACTCTAGAAACTCCAGCGATATGCTGGCAATGGCTTTGAGTGCAGGGTTGACATCCGCAGGATTAGACGTTTGGTATTTGGGATTATGCCCTACTCCCTGCGTTGCCTATCTCACCAGCGTTACAGAGGCTATCGGCGGAATCATGATTTCTGCTAGCCACAATCCACCTCAAGACAACGGCATTAAAATATTTGGTGCAGATGGGACGAAATTACCCCAAGCGTTACAGGCAGAAATTGAAGCGCTGCTGCGAGGCTTAACAATATCTAATCACGTCAATGATTATGGACGACACTACTCGCGCTTGGAGTTATTGAAAGATTATGCAGAGACTTTGAAAAACCCGTTGCATCATGTCATGAATTTTGAGGGAATGAAGATCGTTTTAGATGTCGCATGGGGTGCAGCAGTTGGGTTGGCACCATCAGTATTTATAGAGATGGGAGCAGAAGTGATCTGCTTGCACAACGAACCGGATGGCGATCGCATCAACGTGAATTGTGGTTCCACTCATTTGGATATTTTACAAGCGGCTGTCCTGGAAAACAATGCCGATATCGGCTTTGCCTTTGATGGCGATGCTGATCGCGTTTTAGCAGTGGACAATACCGGACGACAAATTAACGGCGATTATATTCTCTACTTGTGGGGATGCAGCTTACAGCAAAACCAAGAACTGCCAGACAACTTGATTGTTTCTACTGTCATGGCAAACTTAGGCTTTGAGAAGGCATGGAAACAACGAGGTGGCACTCTTGTTCGCACAGCAGTCGGCGATCAGCATGTTCAAAAAGAAATGCTGCGTACTGGAGGAATGCTGGGCGGTGAACAATCTGGTCACATCCTTTGCCGTCATTATGGTATTACTGGCGATGGTTTGTTAACGGCCTTGCATGTAGCGAACATAGTGCAACAGGCAGGTATTTCTCTATCAGAAATAGTAGATCAAAGCTTTCAGACGTATCCGCAACTGTTGCAAAACGTGCGGGTAGAAGATAGATCAAAGCGTTTGGGCTGGAAGGACTGTCAACCCCTACTTGTAGCAGTACAAAATGCTGAAGCCGCAATGGGTGATGCAGGCAGAATTTTAGTCCGCGCTTCCGGTACAGAGCCAGTTATCCGAGTTATGGTAGAAGCTGAAGATGCCTCATTAGTCAATTATTGGACAAAGGAATTGGTGTCACAAGTCCAGCAACACTTAGGATAACACCACTTTGTTTCGGTGATAGACATAAGCGAGAAATAACGTAGGGGCGTTCGCCTTCAAGCGTTCCCGGAGGGTAAGGCTGTTCGCCCCCTGCAACGATTTCAACGAACACATAATTAATTGTTGAAGACGTCTAATACGTCATTGAGGAAGTAGTCATTGATAATTATTCTAGATTTGCGTAATATTATGTCTTCTTACCCAACAGCTTATGCTTGTTTTCGTAGTACCGATTAAAAGTCCACAAGTTTCTAAATCCTGGGAACGCGTCTGCCAGTTATTTGAAAGATGTGCTATATCTCTTTGCAATCAAACTTTACAAAACTACAGAGTGATTGTTGTTTGCAATGAACAACCGCGCATTGAATTTAATCATCCCAATATTACATACATTGAAGTTGATTTCGCAGTGGCAAATGAGCCAGATCCTATATCTATAGGACATACAGATAAAGGGCGTAAGATATTAAGAGGATTAATTCATGCTCAAGAATTTTCTCCATCCCACACTATGGCTGTTGATGCAGATGACTGTGTAAGCAAGCATTTGGCTGAGTTCGTAGATAAAAATCAACATTCTTATGGGTGGTTTATTAATAAAGGCTATAAATATGAGAATAAGAGTAATTTTATCTATGTGAAAAGAAGAAACTTTTATAAAATGTGTGGAACTTGTAATATTATTAAATATGATTTAAATCAAATACCTGAAAGCCCTGAATACAATCGAGGATATGGGTACTATAAGTTCTATATAGATCATGAAAAAGTCAGAGATATCTTAGATAAAAATGGAACTCCTCTTAAGCCTTTGCCATTTCCAGGTGCTGTTTATATTGTGGCG
>JAQYWP010000950.1 GCA_029379285.1 Rhizonema sp. PD38 | reverse complement strand
CCTTTAAAGGTATAGTAATCTTTTTTAAGATAGTAATGGTATAGAAAACCCTTCTAAAATAAATAAAATTAGGCATGAGAATTTATCGGCAGTGTGATTATAAAACTCGCTCCTTGCTGTGGTTTGCTTTTGGCGGTGATCCTACCGTGATGACGTTCGATGATTTTTCGGCAAATAGCTAAGCCGACACCCGTCCCTTCATATTCGCTGCGACCGTGCAACCTTTGAAAAACGTTGAAGATGCGATCTAGATACTTTTCGTCAAACCCAATACCATTATCTTCCACAACAATTTGACAGAGTTCAGTACCATCGACCCCACGAAGAAATTGACTATAAACTTTGACAACAGGCGGTTCATGCAGACGGTGGAATTTGAGGGCATTGCCGATCAGGTTCTGCAGCAATTGACGCATCTGTACTGGATCGGCTTTAATAGTAGGTAACTCGCCTACCTCTACACGTCCCCGGTTTTGCTGAATCAACACTTCTAAATCAGACAACACTTCATGGGTTATCTGGGTAAGATTCACTCTTGAAAAAGGCTGTGCTCTTGTGGTGACTCGCGAAAGCATTAACAAGTCCTCAATCAACGCCTGCATCCTCCGGGCTGCATTCTGCATCCGTTCTAAGTAATCACGTCCTTGTTCTGTAAACGCATCGCTACAGGTTGCTTTGAGGCGATCGCCAAATGTCTTAATTTTCCGCAGAGGCTCTTGTAAATCGTGGGAGGCGACAAAAGCAAACTGTTGCAGTTCCTCATTGGAACGGCTGAGTTCTTCCCGTTGCTTGATTTCACGTTCAAGCATTTTGGCTTGAGCTAGCGCAATACCCATTTGATTTGCTAATTGTTGCAAAAGTTCGGTTTCCCAGTCAGTCCATTGACGGGGATGGGTACACTGATAAGTTATCAGTAACCCCCAAAGTTCATTTTGTAAGAGAATTGGGACAATCAGGTAGGCTTTAGTAGCAAATTGTTGTAAAAATTCCACATAACAAGGTTCGATATCAGCCAGACGGATGTCGCTAATGACACTAATTCTTCCTTGACGGTACTTCTCAATGTAAGTTTGTTGAAAGCAAGGGTCAGTGATATTTTCCCCCAGAATAGCAGGAAAGCCTGGAACGACTGCCTCTTTCACCACCATTCCCGAACCATCAGACCACACGCGAAAAATTAAGACGCGATCAGCTTGGAGGAGTTTTTGCACCTCTGTGACACTAGTTTGAAGAATTTCATCAATTTGTAAGGATTGCCGAATTTTTAATGTCACATCGGCAAATAATTTTGAGCGCAAGTTTTGGCGCTGTAACTCTTCTTGTACCTGCTTCCGCTCAGTGATATCCATCACTGCCCCGATCATCCTCACTGGTTTGCCTGTGCGATCGCGAACGACATAAGCTCGATCATATATATAAGCATAAGAACCACTGCTATGGCGAAAGCGGTATTCATTTGACCAAAATTGTTCCCCATTGGCGATCACCGCTTGGATCTCGGAAACCATTCTCTGCCGATCATCTGGGTGTATGTGTTCAAACCACCACTCGGATGTCTCTCCTACTTCTGTCTTGAACCCAAAAAGTCTTTGTGTACCCTCATTCCACCAGATCTTATTCGTCATCAAATCCCAGTCCCAAATAATATCGTTCGTGGCACGGGCAACTATTTGAAAACGCTCTTCACTCTGGCGTAACTTTTCCTCAGCCAGTTTGCGCTCTGTAATATCAGTGTGAGAACCTGTCATACGCAAGACTTTACCATTTTCATCCCATAGCGCCTGACCCCGATCCAAAATCCATTTATAGCTGTCATCTTTACAGCGGATACGATACTCACTAATGTAAAATGGGGTTTTCTTGGCAAAGTGGTCGGTAATGACTTGTTTGACCCTGTTAATATCATTTGGATGCACACGCATCGCCCATTCATTTAAATTGTTGGAAATTTCACTCTCAGAGTAACCGAGAATTTCCTTCCAACGAGTTGAGAAGAACACTTTCTCAAAATTAGTAAACTCAGCATCTGGTTCGCTATTAGGGTTTGCAATCCAATCCCAAATGCCATCATTATTACCCCGCATAGCCAACTGCCAGCGTTGTTCGCTTTCCCTGAGAGCATCTTCCACTTTCTGCCGCTCAATAGCTGTAGCTAACAGATTAGCAGTTGCTTGTAAGAAGTAAATATCATCTCTGCTAAAAACACGCATTTGTGTTGAATGTGCTCCTAATACGCCGAAAGGACGTTCTTTGCCATGAATAATCACTGAGATGCCACTGACCACTTTATGGCGATGAAGCAAAGGTGGTCCAGAGAAACGCCTTTCTGTACGCATATCTGTGACAATCACTGGCTCCTGGGACATCAAAGTGTAGCCAGCTTGCGAATTCATTTCAGCACTAACGTTTGCTTTTCCTACAAGATTTTCTTGCCAACCTACTCCTGCTCGCAGCAGTAGGAAATTACCATCTGGTAGTAGTTCTAAGACTTTAGAATACTCAACTCCAAGGCTTTGAGCAATGAGGATAACTGTTTCATGCATCAACGTGGTCAGATCTATCCCAGAAAGTGCCAGTTGACTAAGCTCTGCCAAAAGTGCTTGTCGGTTTGCATAAACTTCTAAAGCCTCCTCTGCAAGCTTGCGCTTCGTAATATTTATGTCTACCCCAGACATCCGGATCGTCACTCCAGAGGAGTCGCGAAAGACAACGCCTTTGCTTGCCATCCAGCAAATAGTGTTGTCAGACAAAACCACACGAAATTCAATATCGTATTGTGTGCCTTCCCGCATCGCCTGCTTTACCGAACGCCTAACGAAATCGCGGTCTTGAGGATGAACGCATTCAATAAAGGCTTCAAAAGTGCTATCCTCCGAACGAAATAGCGCTTTCGATCTCTCCGACCAAGTAACTTGGTTATTTAAGATGTCCCAGTTCCAAATACTCATTTGGGCCGCTTCTAGTGCCATCCTGAATTGTTCTTCCCGACTCTGCGCCTGTTCGGTTTGCTGTCGTAATTCCTCCATTGTGCGACGGGCTTCGAGGAGACGACGTACTCTCTGACGTAAGACTTGCCAGTGAATTGGTTTTGTAATGTAATCTGTAGCACCAACAGCAAAAGCCTGCTCTACGGAGTTTTTGTCGTACAAACCAGTGATCATTAACACAGGTGTGTTGGCAATACCGGGAAGTGTTTGCAATCGGGCGCAACAGGTTATTCCATCCATCCCTGGCATTAAAACATCTAGCAGCACTAAATCAGGCTGTTCTTTTTTATACTCTTCAATTGCTTGCTCGCCATGACTTGCCTCCGTTACCCGATACCCTGCTTGTTCTAGCAAATTCCGCAATTGCATTCGCGTAAAATTGTCATCGTCTACAACCAGAATCAAATTAGTCATCTTTGGAGAGTTAGGAGTTAGGAGGCTAGGGAGGCGCAGAGTTATGTTTTTTCTTCTTACATCTTAACTCCTATAAAGACGCGCTACTGCGGAGTCTCTACAATCACTCCTAATATTCCTCACTCCTCCCCTTCCTTACCTCCTAACTCTTCATTACTGTATGCAGAATTTTTAATAATTTTTGTGTTATATATGATTTGCGTAAAAAAGCTGTGAGCTTAGATTTTTTGGTTAGTGGGACTTGTTCGTTAACGATTAGTCCGCTAACAGCAATAATCTAAAAAAGCGGATTATTTTTGGAGTTGATTAACAGTAATGCGATCGCTTGTCCCGAAGCCTGAAAATTTCTTTTCCTCAAAGCTACGAGAGCCAGGGTAAGCGCGTCTCAAATGCTATTGACAAGCGGATTCAGAGGCATCA
>JAQYWP010000949.1 GCA_029379285.1 Rhizonema sp. PD38 | reverse complement strand
ATCATTCTTCTTAAACGTCTGTACAACTAGCTACATTTTTAGATGCGCTTACCCTGGCGTACATACAATGCTAAAGGAATATTTAGTAAGACTGATGATAGTCGCGAAGATTCAGAAACGATACTGAAAGAAAACTTTCATACCTATGATATCCGTGTTGTAGGTTGTGTGGCTTTTTTTGTGTGTCGTAAGTAAATCAAATTTTTAATTGCAAGCTATTACTATATCATCATGTTAAAATATGTTATGAATTTAAAACAAAGCCGGGTAAAACATCGTAAAGGTGGCGTGATACTAGGCTCGTAATTGCTCTTCAGTGCTCTTGATCATCATAAGAGCGCTGAAGCGCAACTACAAACCTTATGACAAGTTTCCTACATATCTTGTCTTCACAGATAATAGCGCACAAATCTTTGCTAAAATACTCCAGATTAATCATATATAATAGATTGTTGTGTTTTGAGCTTAGCCCTTGGAGTGCAAAGTCCCTTATCTTAATTTGATTGAAACAGAACTACAACTTTCTTATAGTCAAAACAGTGAATACTTGGTTATTGATTTATTTGCTGGTTGTGGCGGCTTCGCTCTTGGTTTTGAAGCCATAGGTTTCAAAACGATTGGCTATGAAATTTTGGAAGATGCTTGTGGAACTTATCGGTATAATCTGCATAGTCCATGTCATCAGGTCAATCTGACACCATTATCTATTCTAGAGACGAGGTCTGTAACCTCTTTACAAGATGTAGACTGTATCATAGGTGGTCCTCCTTGTCAACCCTTCAGTGTCGGTGGACATCAACTCGGATTAAAAGATAGTCGTGACGGCTTTCCTACTTTTATTTCTACGGTTAGGCGCTATCGTCCTCAACTTGCTTTGTTTGAAAATGTGCGAGGTATGCTGTTTCGCAACAAAGTATATTTTGAAGAAATTGTGGAGGCTATCCAAGGACTTGGTTATATTGTTGAATGGCAAATTTTAAATGCCGCTGATTACGGGGTGCCTCAGAAAAGAGAACGCCTTTTTTGTGTAGCACATAAAGGCGGTTGGAAATGGCCAGAAAAAACACATTTTACAACACCGTATACTGCGGGTGAGGCTTTAGAAGAATTAGCTTTTTCAGTGCCACAAAATTCAAAATTTCTAACTCCTAGTATGGATGATTATGTGAAGAAATATGAAATAGCATCCAAATGCGTCAAGCCTAGAGATGTTCACCTAGACACGCCTTGCAGAACAGTCACTTGCCGGAATTTATCCGGTGCAACAGGCGATATGTTGCGAATACGCTTACCAGATGGACGTAGAAGAAGATTAACCGTGCGTGAAGGTGCTCGACTACAAAGTTTTCCCGACTGGTTTAAATTTCAAGGTTCCGAAAACAGTCAGTTTAATCAAATAGGAAATGCTGTTCCTCCACTTTTAGCAAAAGCTTTAGCTCGTTCTGTAAAGGCTTATTTGAATAGCGAATGCCAACAAGTACAAAAAGTTCGTCAATCTAGTCAATACACACAGCTATCTTTAGATTTTGCAATAGATTTTGTAGAAAATCCAGTTAGAAAGAACCGAAAATTACAACGGCGAGGAGTTGCGACGGATGCCGAGTAACATTAATCCTCCTGATTCTTTATCGGCAATACAAAAAATCGAAGAAGCCAAAGCTGTTCTCAGAGATCTCGGTTTGCCACTAGCACAGCAGAATGAACGATCTGCCCTCACTTTGGTAGCTTTGCTTAACCTGAAAGTCGAGACACCTTGGAGTGAAGCAACCAATCCGCTCTTTGGCATCACTCCCATCATGGAATTCATATGTCAATATTATGAGAAGAAATACGCACCCAACACTCGCGAAACAATTCGTCGTCAAACCATTCACCAGTTTGTAGAGGCTGGCTTCGTTATTGACAACCCGGACAAGCCATTAAGACCGACCAACAGCCCACAAACTGTGTATCAGATCGAGGTTAGCGCTCTGGAGTTATTTCGTAGCTACCAAACAGAAGACTGGAGTGAGAAACTGAGGATTTACTTAACATCTGTAGAAACCCTAAAAAGTCGGTATACTCAGGAACGTAAGATGCAAAGAATTCCTGTTACAGTGGCCCTAGAAAAAGTAGTTTCCTTGTCACCGGGTAAGCATAATGTCCTCATTGCAAAAATTATCGAAGATTTTTGCGCTCTATTTACACCAGGAGGAAAGTTGGTTTACGTGGGTGATGCTGGGGATAAGTGGGTTCACTTTGACAGCGAATCTTTTGAAACTTTGGGCGTTACAGTAGAAGCACACGGAAAAATGCCTGATGTTGTGGTTCACGACGTCCAGCATAATTGGCTGGTGCTGATTGAGGCTGTTACGAGTCATGGTCCTGTAACTCCAAAACGTCGCAAAGAGCTTGAGGTAGTATTTAAAAACTCTACAGCAGGTCTTGTTTTCGTCACTGCCTTTGAACAGCGCAGAGATATGGCAAAATATCTTCATGAAATTTCTTGGGAGACGGAAGTCTGGGTAGCTGAAGCAGCGACTCACATCATCCACTTCAACGGTGAACGATTTCTAGGACCATACTGAAGGAAGTTTTCCCCCATCCAGTAAAATCTTCCGTTAAGAACTAGAAGAAGCGATGTCTGACGATAGATGCAGGCAGGGTCTACGCACTTGCTTATTTTATAGAAGTGTGATCGCTTCTTTACAAATAGCAACTTTCGACCGTCATATAATTGTTACTTATTACAAGTTTGATTACATTTACGAACTTGCGCCCTCACTTTAATATAAGGTGAATTCTGACTAACTTTTGCTAAAGGCTCTACTTTGACTATAACTAGCTTTTCTCCTGATTGGAGTTCATAAAGTTGCTCTGTAGACAAAGATTTTTCTTTTCTTAAATTCACCCTGTATTTAACGGTTACTATTGATCCAGGTGATGGAATAACCGGAGGATCAATACTAGGAAATAAGTCAGTATTTGAAGGTCGAAGCAGTCTTTCTCCAACTGACAATGTTCCTGAGGTATTATTAGCCTGACCTATCCAAATCCAACCAGTATCATTTGCTTTTTGTTTTGAAATCAAAGTATGGTTATTGAGAGTTTTTGCCGAAAAGAATCTTAATAAATTTGATGTTTGAGAAGCTAATAAGACGGCACTTAAAATTATTATAACAGGATTCATCAGTGGTATTATAGCAGTTTTATTCTGCCGACGAAACCTTGATGACCTGCTTGATGCTTTAGTTAAAGGAAATAAGGTAAATGATGCTACTTTAAAAAGACTATTTACAAGATGGTTCACCACTGACTTTACACCTGCGTTAATCTGGCGTAAAGATTTTTTAATAGCAAAGGTAGGATCGGTAAGTTTCTCAACTTCTACACGAATACCTTCAGTAATATTTACAAAAGCTTTATCATAGGGTTTCCATTGGGTTATAGCTCTTTCACCATCGGGTAAAACTTTGACGTTGGGGAATGCAATCTTCCAATAATTATCAACTGGACTGAGCAGTATAGTAATAACACTTGCTGTTCTAGCCCTATGCATTTCCATAGCCTGCTTTGCTAAAACGTTCCAGTGATAATGCGAAGCTGTAAATTCCGAACTAATTAGTACTAAAATTATATCTGCCGTCTTTAAATTCGCATCAATCTCGCTTTCCCATTCCTTTCCCGCGCTGATCATACCTTTATGCCAGTTGGCAATTACGCCGTCCCAAGTCAAAGGACTAAGATGCTTCTCCAATTTTTGCTGCATTTGTTCATCTTGGTTGGAGTCGGAGCAGCAATAAAAAATTTTGATGACTTTTTTAGATGGCATTTACCTTAGCAC
>JAQYWP010000948.1 GCA_029379285.1 Rhizonema sp. PD38 | reverse complement strand
CTTTTAGAGAGCTTAATGTTGGCTCAAGAGAATTTCTTATATTTAATTATTTTTGCTATAACCTAGTATAGCACTACACCTTAGTTTATAAAAAAATCTAATTATTATATTCTATTATTAAAATAAAAAACCTTTTAAAAACTGGTCTGACAACTTTATCAAAGTTTATTAAAATACTCAATCAAAACTTATAAAATTATTACTAAGCCACAAGGAAACTCGGAATAATTACTCGTAAAAAGATTGATGCATTTACTACGGATAAATATATTGTTAGTTTAAAAAGGACTACCAATATCATTAGTGAAAAGATTCCATAAGAGAGGTTTTGAATATTCAAAAACCATCTTTGTAATGCTTGTATATTTTTTATAAGCTAAATCAGTTTATCTAAAAGTCACACAAATGGAGACAAAAAACTGTATGAAGAAATACTCAAGTTTAATTTGGAGTTATCAACTATTTTTCCTACCTTTGATATCTAGCTCTGTCCTCGTAACCACACCCAGTCAAGCTGTTACTTTTGCTCGCTCTGAAGGAGAGTTCAATTTAACTAACATTAGTGAAAAACCTTTAGGAACGAGAACTATCACTGATACCAATACCATTACCATTGCTAAAGATGGCGTGGTGAATGCTTTTGCCCAAGCACAAGCAACTTTTCAGACTCATCCAGCACAAGCATCCAACTTATCTTTAAGCAAAGCCCTTGGAAAAGGTAGAGATTACCTAGGAAATGCACAAAGTCAGGCTGTAGTTATCGCTAACTTTGCTGTGGATGCCAATAAATCTTTTTCTTTCGACTTCACATCAAATTTCAACCTGCAAACATCAGTAGATAATCCACCTACAGAAAATGCAAGAGCAACGGGAGAGGAGTATTTCACATTAATCGACACTGATAATAACAGTAGTTTAGACTTTTTTAACATTAGAGGTAATTTAAACACTCTTACCGATGATGATTTTATCGCATCGCAAAACAGTAATAACGTAACTTTAAATAAACTACTGAGTACGTCTAATTTTGGAGGTCTTCAACAACAAGCTACAGCTAACGTTCAAGGTTCACTACAACGATTTTTTGCTAACAAAACAAATATAGCTTTAGTAGAAGTTAAGAGGAATCAGGCTACAGTTCAAGCGCCTGAATCGACAACTAACCTGGCTTTACTGTGGTTTTGTAGTGTAATTAGCTTTGCAACTTGGGCTAAACGTAAAGTAAGTAGCTGAACATCACGAATCAGTTAATAGCTACAGTCAACAACCCATGGCTGAAAAGGGACTACTTCAAACAAGGTGAGCAAACCCAACATTGCGTTTGCTCACTGATTGTAAGAATTCAGCACACATTCGTCAGAATTCAAAATTTATCAGGAGTCACGGTGTGCCTTGGAACCCCCGTTCCTAAGCTTAGTCCGGGACTATAGGATATTGAAGAATTGGCTTAGTCTTCAAGAATCCCACGCCTAGAAGGCGTGGGAGTGTCAAACGGGCAACATCTTACCAAGTGTTTAGCAAATCCCTCAAACTCACCCGGTATGATAGAGAATAGACCTCTTGAAAAGTGCGAAAGTAACTTTTACACTGTTGTGGGAAAAGGTGTGCAGATGGAAGGGAAAAGGAAAAAATAATCGCTTTGACCCAACTGATTTACCCTTTGCCTCAATAAATGCAAGAAGTCTGATCAATAGTCAAATTCAGCAAGAGGGAGGCAGGCAAAACACTGTGCAGATAACTTTCTTAGGGACGAGTTCCGGTGTACCCACGCGAGCGCGCAATGTTTCCAGTGTCGCCCTGAGATTACCCCAAAGGGCAGAGATGTGGTTGTTCGACTGTGGCGAAGGTACTCAGCATCAAATTCTCCGGAGTGACTTGAAAATCAGTCAACTCTCCCGAATTTTTATCACGCACATGCACGGCGATCACATCTTTGGGTTGATGGGACTTCTGGCAAGCTGCGGTTTGGCTGGTAACGTACAACGTGTTGACATATACGGTCCGCCCGGATTAAGTGAATACCTGCAAGCAGGGTCGCGTTATTCCCACACGCACTTTTCCTACCCTGTCAAAGTTCACGCCATTCGTCCAGGAATTATTTACGAAGATGATGAATTCACTGTTACCTGTGGTTTCTTGCATCACCGCATTACTGCTTTCGGCTATCGCGTGGCGGAAAAAGACCGACCAGGACGCTTTGATATAGAAAAAGCCAAGATATTACAAATCCCTCCGGGTCGCGTTTACGGTCAACTTAAGCGCGGTGAAACAGTCACCCTTAGTGATGGGCGAGTGATCGATGGTACCCAATTATGTGGACCAACAGAGATTGGACGTAAGATTGCTTATTGTACAGACACAGTTTATTGTGACGGCGCAGTGGAATTGGCACAGGATGCAGATGTGTTAATTCACGAAGCGACTTTTGCCCACCAAGATGCAGATATGGCTTTTCAGCGGTTGCATTCCACAACGACAATGGCAGCGCAAACAGCTTTAGCTGCTGGAGCGCATCAATTGATTATGACTCATTTTAGTCCGCGCTACAGTCCAGCAAATTCTTTAGATTTAAAGGATCTCCTTCAAGAAGGTCGTGCTATTTTTCCCAATACAGATATGGCTTACGATTTCATGACATATGAAGTCCCTAGGCGGCGAGAGAAGGAGTTATCTGTAGCCAAGATTTAGACATGACCCGCACTCTAATTCGTCGCTGTTAAACCTGGCACTCCGAAAAAAAGTTGATTGCTCTTGATAAAGTATAAATTATTCAACTTATGAATTTTTAAATTTAGAATTGCTGGTTGACCTCTACCCTACTTTCATGCAGGTAGCGCAACTATCCCATTTACTAACAGAATGCTCTGTTCATAAACAGTGTAAATGGCAGCATGAGTAAGTAGGCAGATACCAGGGTCAGAAAGCAAAATGGTCTTCTAACCATCAAACTAACCCACTTTTTTCGGTTTAGTCAGATAATTTCTCCCTAAAGCGATCTTGTGCCATTAAAACTGCCACGAAACCGTTCCTTGCACAACCAACGGCTCACCGGGAAAAACATTTACCCTGTTCGACGCCGACTCAAAATAGTCCACGTCAAACAAATTCTTGAAATTAATCGCTGCCCGAAACCTGTCTCGTTTGTAGAAGATGGTAGCATCGGTGCGGAAATAACTGGGCAATTCAAACGTGTTGGCTAAATCGCCTTGTCTTTCTCCTACATAAAATAGTCCCACACCGAAACCCAACCCTTTGACTGTACGTTCGCTCATTTTGTCAGGGTAAGAGGAATTAATGCCGGATTGGGTAAGGAAAAAACCATTATCAGGATCTGTCCTGCTAACACCATGTAATACTTGGAAAAAGTTTGGAGAGATTTATGGTGTATTACATGGTGAAAAATCGAATTACTCAGGTAGTTATGAGATGAGTGTAGTTTTATGTATTACATGGTAACCGTCACTAATATAGGGTTAAACTTACGATGTAATACATGGAAGAATCTGATGTTGAAGCGGGACATTCAAGGGAAGTTCACGCTTAAGAACGATGATTATCGTCAAGTGCGCTCTTTAAGGTTAACTGATGAAACCTGGAAAGCTTTGGGGATCGCAGCTGAATGCTTAGGTATGAGTAGATCTGATTACTTGGAACAGGTGATTAGGGGCAATGCTAATTTTTACAATAACAATATGGTGCAAGATATAAGGTATGCTGTTAACAGCGTTATAAGGAATGAGGATTAAATAAGATCCAGAAATCGGACATGCAATAATAAACTGAATCTGTCCATTGAATTTTTCGATTTTATGACTCCGTATTCA
>JAQYWP010000947.1 GCA_029379285.1 Rhizonema sp. PD38 | reverse complement strand
CCTTATGTGCAGAAGAGAAGTTACCAGTACTGATTGAAGCGATCGCAGATCTTGATCCCCAACCCATTTTACTCGCAGGTGATGCTGGGGTGATAGAAGTTGCCCGTTATGGTAACTCCAAAACCGTTGTGACGGGGATCGTTGGTTGTGCTGGTTTATTACCCACTATCGCGGCTATTGAAGCTGGTAAAGATATCGCCTTAGCAAATAAAGAAACTTTAATTGCTGGGGCTCCTGTTGTTCTACCCTTGATTCAGAAACACGGAGTGAAAATATTACCTGCTGACTCAGAACATTCCGCAATATTTCAGTGCTTGCAAGGTGTGCCAAAAAACGGTTTGCGACGAATTTTACTTACAGCCTCTGGCGGTGCTTTCCGTGATTGGGCAACAGACAAGTTAGAAGAAGTGACAGTTGCTGATGCCCTCAAGCATCCGAATTGGTCAATGGGTCGTAAAATCACAGTAGATTCAGCGACTTTGATGAATAAGGGACTAGAAGTGATTGAAGCGCACTTCCTCTTTGGGTTAGATTACGACAATATTGACATTGTTATTCATCCCCAAAGCATTATTCACTCCCTTATCGAGTTGCAAGATACCTCCGTCTTAGCACAACTTGGTTGGCCTGATATGCGTTTACCTTTACTGTATGCCTTATCTTGGCCTGAGCGTATCTACACTGACTGGGAACGACTGGATTTGGTAAAAGCTGGAAATTTGACTTTCCGCGAACCAGATCACCAAAAGTATCCTTGTATGAAAATAGCTTATGCAGTCGGTAGAGCTGGCGGTTCAATGCCGGCTGTGTTGAACGCAGCTAATGAACAAGCAGTCGCTTTATTTTTAGCAGAAAAAATTAGGTTCTTAGATATTCCTCGGTGTATCGAATTGGTATGCGATCGCCATCAGAATGATAACCGTCCAGATCCTTCTTTAGATGATATTTTAGCAGCAGATCGATGGGCAAGACACGAAGTTTTAACAGCTGTTGAAAAGCTAGAAACTCGTCCGCAGACAGTCTCTTTACGTTAAGTATTCATTCCTTTATAGGACACTTCCTCCAGTTTCACCTGTATAACAAATCTAAAATCCGTGCGTCGCATGACTATTTCATGCTGAAAGCTTTGCTAATGCATCCTTGAAATCTGGAGGTAACTGACGCATTATTCTGCCTTTAGCGCGATCTACTGCCACAAGCGTCACCTTAGCCGTGACATATAACTCTTGCTGATCAGGAGATTCAATTATATAGTCCCAAATAATGCGGACGCCCGAAACCTCAATCAGGCGCGTTTTGACTACTGCTGCCATACCTAAATGAATTGCACGGTGATAGCGTAGTGACATTTCTATAACTGGTAAATCACAGCCTAAAGCAACCAAGTCAACAAATGCAATACCTATTGAGTGCAAGCATTCCACTCGCGCTTCTTCCAACCAGGCTATGTATGACCCGTGCCAAACAACACCTGTATAATCTGTGTGGTGAGGTTGCACTCTTATGGGATATTCAAACCAATTTTCCAGCCTGCGACTTGACAGATTGTCGATAGCACTAGTGGATGGAAGTTGTTGTTGCTTTGGTTTTTTTTCAGACATACTCAAATTCTCCGATTCCTTGTCCCTTGGAGTATCAGGCAGCAATAAATAGCCTCGGTTATAGCATTTAGCTATTAAATGCTACACATTATATGGGAATCGGGAGGAGTGCATTAATCCTCAACACCGCTTTGCAAGGGTTTTATGACCTGTAGAGGTTTGTACAGGTTGCTTGATAATATTGGCAAGTTCCTGTAGCTGGCTTACTGCTTCTGCCCCCTCTAACTTCATTAATTCGCGATCATCTCGCATCTCCGTCCAAGTGATCCCGTAATCTGACACTAAAAACCGAATGAGGTGGTTTTCTCCCAAACTAACCATGAAAGATGCACTGTTCATTTGGTCACCGCAGGTATAGCAAGAAGCCGGATACCCACGCCGCTCTAGTACGATCGCCAAGGCTTGTAGGTTCATCACTAAGTCTTGGACAAATTGCCGATGTTGTTGCGCTAGTCTCAGAAACACGTTTTTCCTCCAAACACCACAATTAATTGAGTCTCTTTCACATTTTCTTTAGATTTTGCCTTCCAGTGGTATTGTAAACTATTCATTACAATTTCTAGATTGACTAAGGGTCATTTGATTAGCTACCTTGCTTAAGGTAGTCTAAAACGGCTTTTTTCACCGTATCGTAGTATTCAATTTACAGATTTATAATTTCGGACAGAATTGCTAAACTTATTATTTTCTTTACACAATTCCATCAGAGTAGATGGTAACACAGAACAATCCGATTTAAGAGTAACTCATATTGAGTGCAAATTAACTACTAAAAAAGATACATATTACACCTTCATTAGTAATCTGCGGTCAAATTGACCACTCGAAGCCCCTTAAACGCAGCTATACATGTTTTTACGCCTGTTTAAAGAAATTAACTGCAAATCGGTAAAAATAACATCTCATTGAGGTTGCAAGTCTGGTAGATGGTCTGGGCAATTTGAGCTTTTCGATTAGGACCTGCTAACTCGTTGGATAGTGATTAACTATACAGAAAATTTACAGAATTCACAATCCCGATAAAATTCAAATTGTCTTATATATTACTGACCATAACTAAATCAACGAGTTCCGTGTTGCCATTTCGGCATCATTTTCATTAAGGTTAGTTAAAAAGTAGTCTTTTATACTATTTGTTATTTGTCCTTAGTCGTGTGTTCTTTGTACTTAACGAGCAAAACTGTCAGCATGCACACCCGAAGTACTGCTACTCAGTCAGCCCATTGGTGAATTAGTATAACTCCACAAGTCGATCAAACTGAATAGTGAAACTTAAATTCAAAACGAGCAACCCTCACTGAACAGTATTTTATCCTTCACCAATGAACAGAGCGGTTCTCGTTTTACATGAAGATATGAAAAACCAGTTTTAGCTGACGTAGACGCTATGCTTAATACAGAAACATCTCACCAAAAATATACCTTTAGGTATATTTTTATTCATTTGCTGCTTTTTAAACTGGACTTTAGACTAAAACAAAGTGGAAGTAAGATGGTAGCACCGAGAGAAAGAAGGTAAAAAAGAAGGGATGCCAGCAATAGAAGCGGACACCCCGTGACGGAAGATAGGAGAAGCACAACTAACTCTCTATCAACCGTTACGGATGTTTTTGCACAATTACTCCCGAACCGCCAGAAGATTACCGATTTAAAAACCGCAGAGGCGCAGACCCCTTGACAACTGCCTTCCAACCTTAACTTGTCACCAATGGGCACCCCTCACACACGCTCTTGGGAGAGGGGCTTTCTTGAGAGGGCGAGAGTGTATGGGATTTGACTGAGAACGGCTATAGCTGACAAAAAGTTAAAAGCAGCTTGATTGCTCCAGCTGCCTTCCTTGAAAACTTTTGAATGCTGGGTTTAGACGACTTGCCACCAACCAAGAGCTGGTCCGATAAAACGGATGACTATCCAAAATGCTATCAAACCGCCAATCCCAAATTTCGCAATGCGAGTTGACCATTTTACGAATAGTTCTGCTTGAGTTTTGGTGATTGGAACCCACGATAAAATTGTTGGTTCTTGACCGTATTTTTCTCCAAGTGCAGTTTTACGACGCTTTGCTTCGCCCATAGTTTTAAAAATAAATCCGTGCTAACGCTGATAATAGCGCTTAGTAGACAGCGATCGCACATGAAATACTTAATATTTATTGAAACTCTAAGATCATACTTTTAGGACTTACGCATTGACAGGAATCTGACTATGTGCCTTCAAACCCACTTTT
>JAQYWP010000946.1 GCA_029379285.1 Rhizonema sp. PD38 | reverse complement strand
CCTTAATACAGTTCAGTTAAGATAATTAATAAGCATGTCAACCGATGTAGAGACGTAACAAAGCGGAGCGTATCTATATCTAGAACATTCTTACCAGGAATCCGTAACCGAACGGTCTTGAAATCTACCCATAAAAATCTTTTAGACTGCTTACAGTAAAAATAGTTAATTTACCGTATAATAACAGACAATGACATTATTATTAGAGATTGGCAATTTTATCAGTTGCAGCTTTGTTATGTCGATTTTCTAAAAATAACTAATTGCAGCTCGTTTACATACTATTCCTATGTTGATAATTATTAAAATGTAGGGAGGCATGAAAACTGTTAAATTGACTATTTAGACGTGTTGTATCTCACCTGCACTCCTGAAGCTATCGAATTATGAGTCAACATCTACCCGATACTAAGATACCAGCCCCTTGTATTGTCAACACGGGCGTGATTGTGAATAAGCTTGATATGCGGCGGTTGTTAGCGGATTTAGGTCGTGTCCGCTACATATACACCCAAGAAGGACAGTTGCAGAGCGAGGGTGAAGCTGATGTCATGGAAGTGTTTGCCAATCCGCAACAGTCTACCATCGTCGCTAACCACGCGCTTTATTTGAATGTCCATAGTTTTGATTACCTAGAACTGAAACAGTCACCGCAACAACAAACCTACTTCGATCTCACGCAAGAAAGTAGTTGTCTGCGCCTGATTCCTTTATCTACTCCCCAACAAGAGAGACAAGAACGTTCCTTCAGCGTTGTGACGATCGAAGCAATGATGGAACAGGTGATCTCAGCCAGATTGGATGCGGAAATTGATGACGACAGTTGCGATTTGTTTTAAGATCTTTGTCATTTGTCCTCTGTCATTTGTTACTAATAACCAATGACCAATGACCAATGACCAATGACTAAATTTTCTTTTGAGTGTCTTGCTTGCTGTAGCCAGACGAAAGCACGGGCTGGCGTTTTTTTGACTCCTCACGGTGCGGTTGAAACCCCACGGTTTATGCCCGTAGGAACGCTAGCTAACGTCAAAACTCTCACTCCAGCCCAACTACAGGAAACTGGAGCACAAATGGTCCTCTCCAATACATATCATTTGCACCTCCAACCAGGTGAAGCAATTGTGGCTAGAGGTGGAGGGCTGCATAAGTTTATGGGTTGGAGTGGTCCGATGCTCACCGATTCCGGTGGGTTTCAAGTCTTCAGCTTGAGTGAAATGCGAAAAATTACTGAAGAAGGTGTGACATTTCGCTCACCACATGATGGTCAAATTATAAATTTAACACCAGAGCGTTCAATTGAGATTCAGAATATTCTGGGGGCAGATGTGATTATGGCGTTTGACGAGTGTCCGCCATACCCAGCTAGTCGTCAAGAAGTGGAACTTGCCACAGAACGCACTTACCGTTGGTTACAACGGTGTATGGCAGCGCATCAGTGCAGCGACCAAGCTTTGTTTGGTATTGTACAAGGGGGAGTGTATTTAGATTTACGCTCTCGTGCGGCTGAGTCTTTATCTAGGTTGGATCTACCAGGATATGCTATCGGCGGTGTCAGTGTGGGAGAACCACCAGAATTGATAGCTGATATTGTCCGATTGACAGCGCCACTACTCCCACCTCAAAAACCACGTTATTTGATGGGTGTAGGCACTCATCGGGAGATGGCAGTTGCGATCGCCTCTGGTGTTGATTTGTTTGACTGCGTGATTCCCACTCGTTGGGCAAGACACGGTACGGCAATGGTACAAGGCGATCGCTGGAACTTAAAAAATGCTAAGTTTCGTGAAGATTTTGCTCCTTTGGATGAAACTTGTCCTTGTTATACTTGTCAAAACTTTTCCCGTGCTTATTTATCCCATTTAGTGCGATCGCAAGAAATTTTAGCCTACACCTTGTTAAGCATTCATAACATTACCGAACTGATTCGCTTTACTCAAAAGATTCGTTCAGCAATCTTAAATGATACGTTTGCGATCGAATTTGCGCACTGGTTCACATGAAAGGGAGATTTGAGCATTTATATTGAGAGTTGTTGCAATTTTTCTAATAACATTTGACAATCTTGCCACATTTCAATGCGTCCATCACGATAGATTTTGGCAATAAATGGGGCAGGATGTTCATGAACAAACTCTTGTAAGTGGATAACCTAATCGCTTTTAGGAAAGCTTCACTCATTTGCTCTCCTGATAGATTTTGGGAGGCAAGCGCAAACATTTTGACTCTGGCGCTTGCAACAGCAATTTTTTCTGAGGTACGTTTACCACTCCTGGCATCTTTGGTCAAAACTACCCAGCCTCTTTTACCAACCTCTGGTAACCAATCTACATCTTCAGCACCTTTTTGAAAGTGGTCGTCATGAATTTCAACACTAATGCCCGAGTTGCGAAGTGTTTCTATAAGGCGCTTGCTACCCAGACACCTGTCTACGAAAAAAACGATTGACTGGGATTGACTCACGCGGCAAGCATCTCGTAACAAATAGCTTCTTCAATCTTGAGGCGATCTACGTCGTAATCATAAGCTAGTTCGTCAATTGAGTCGCCTGCTTCATATCGCTCTGCCAAAACATCAGTAGCAATCCCCGTTCCATCGATAACAATGCGACCAAAGGCAATTCTGGGGTCAATAACGATGATGCGAGGGCTATTTTCCTCGTGAGGGCGAGTAAAGGGATAGAGTTTAATGGCAAGCCCCGTGTCGTCAGGTTCTATTCGTTTAAGATGAACGTTGAAAGCATCTCTTAGTTCTTCTTTTCCGCGTTTTGAGGCGTTAATAAGAGAACCATATCGCTCGATAAACAAAGAGACGCCATCAGTACGGAATATCTCACGCGCTAAGGGGTGAGAGACTTGAAACTGCTCCTCTACGAAGTCGAGAGCATCTCGCACGTTATTTAATTGAATTTTGTGATGTTGGCGAATTGCTCGAAGAACGTGAATTTCAATTAGGTTGGTAAATGAAAGGAGCCGTGGCTTGCGATCATGAATTAAAATAAGCGGCTTGAAGAAACTAGAGCCTGAAGCAATGTGGTAAGAGCGCCCAACTGTCCATGAGCGAATCGTAACTTTTGGAATGCGTAGATAGTGAGCTGCATCACCAATCGAATAAGTTGGGATGTCTCTAGGGTCAATTCCTCCGTAAAGAGCGGTCATAAACGTACCTACCAGAAGGGATTATTTTATTTAAGCTTAATTTCTGCTAAACCCCTCCTCGCTCCTTACTAGGCTTTATCTCATCTCCTCGTCTATAGGGAGGGTTTGGGGGGTGAGGTTCTTTAATTATGATTGATTCTACCACAATTTTTGAAAACTATTTGGGTGATTTTGTTGGGAATTGAGAAACTTGAGAAACTGCCGAGACTCAGTAGAATTATCGGGAAATAAAGTCAAAAATTCCAAGTATTTTGGTGTGGTTCGGGGAATTGGTTTTCCGTTTGGATCTTGGGGATTTCTGACTAACTTCACAACAGGATACATCCGATGCCATAATCTACCTATTTGTCCTATTTGTCCAGTGAGCGACGAACGGTAAATCGAACCAGATGGCTGTATGCCGCGAATTTCATCCTGATATGGTTGATGCAACCAAAAGATAGCTTGAGAATCTTCTGCGCTATCAGCTTCACGCCCCCATACCTGTACTGTGTCGTGGTGCCATGCTTCTCGCCAAGGTGCTTTTTGAGCTGGATTGGGAGTGATACCTTGAAGTTGCATCCACTCAATGGCAGTTTGTTGTACTTTGTCGATAAAACCACCGAGTTGATCGAGCTTACGCACTTGGACATCGAGAGCAAGCGATCGCTCACTCAACCATTGCCAATGAC
>JAQYWP010000945.1 GCA_029379285.1 Rhizonema sp. PD38 | reverse complement strand
CTTCAAAGCGGATTGTGCATCGACAGAAGCTCTAAAAAACTCCACTTGCAGTGGCGTCATGTTGTCGCTTGCCCGCCCATAGTATTTAGTCAACAAATCCAAATCTGGAGTCCGCCAAAGGTTCCCCTCTGGACGACTGTTTTCATCCCAAATCCTAGCTGCTTCATCTAAGCGACGCTCAAAGATGACTAACCACAACGGTTCTCCGGCAGATTTCGCGTCAAGAGAGCTTCGCGCGAAGTCTACAGGATGAGAATCTTCCATCCTGCGAGCTTCGCGTCATGATTGAAATCAAGAGCGCATTCATTGATGGGGATTCTCTTTTTTACTTTTATCTTTTTACTTAACAATCCCTCTATCTCTTTTTATTCCAAGGCAGAGCATACGTCCAAGGTAGTTTTTTCACAGTGAAGGGGCACTTAATAATGCATATCGGAGATGTAGTGATTCCAGGTGCTATACCTACGTTTGTCTCAGCTAGCCGCAGAACTAAATCTACCGAAAACTTAAAGTTAAGTTTTCTAGTGATAAATTCGTTGAACTGTTTCTTTTGTATCTTGATGCCTGTTTTTAGTTTTATAATATTGGCAATTGGTTTTTTTGCTACATATACTCCCGTCTCTTTATCACGTTCAAAAACACTTTCAGATGCTATGACTTCTTTAAGTGTTTTACCAGGAACAATCAGACTAGGGATTTGAGGTACAGCTAAGTCACGAGTCAAATCTGGTGATTTCCGAATGATTCTTTTTGAAGCACCGTCAAATTCCTCCACAGCGCTGTTATCCCAATCAACATATACTGCCAGATCCGAGGATTTATTCTCCACACTCAGTGTTAACTCTTTTGGATCTTCAATTGAGTACATTGCTTTGAGTGTAAAATTAATCGCTATCTTATCTTCAAGATTTTGTTTTTTAAGTTGTTCTGCAACAGAGGCTTTATCAAATTCCAGCTTCACTTGGTCATCAACGGACTCTACCATTCGATTAATGGTGTAAGTAACGCCAATTATATAAAGCGTCAAAATAATTAAATTATTGTTACCGTTTCTCATAATTTTAGAGTAAAAACCTCCTGTGCTAGTCTTAGGGTAAGCATTCAGCCATCAGCTATCAGCATACATTACTTGTTTTATTCTTATCCTTCAAGCCCGGATACAATCATTCACTTGGTGTTACTAACGGCTGATGACTGACATCTTAAATATTTAATCATGTGCAAGATTGGAAGCATTCTCGAGCCAACCCCGTCGCCAGAAAAAGAATACCAACCCAGATGCGATCGCAGCCATCACCCCCAAACAAACAAAATACCCCCAATGCCATTTCAGTTCTGGCATATGCTCAAAATTCATCCCATATACTCCAGCAATAAAAGTTAATGGAATAAAAATTGATGAAACTACAGTCAAAAACTTCATAATTTCATTCATTCTATTACCGACTGCCGAAAGATACACATCCATCAAGCCGGTTGCCAGTTCTCGGAAAGTTTCCACCATATCCATCACTTGCACGGCATGATCGTAACAGTCTCGCAGATAAATCCGAACCTCTTCAGAAATGAGATCGCTGCAATCTCGAATTAAAGCATTAATCATATCCCGCTGGGGCCAGATAGCCCGACGCAGTTGCAGCAATTCTCGCCGAATTTGATAAATTTGTAGTAGTGTTTGCCGGGAAGGGTTGAGGATCACTTCATCTTCCAATTGTTCAATACGCTCGCCATACTGTTCTAAAACTGGGAAAAAACCGTCAATAATCGCATCCAAAAGAGAATATGCTAAATAATCGGCTTTATGTTTGCGAATAAGACCTTTACCTTTAAGAATGCGCGATCGCACTCCTCCCAAGCAATCATATTCCGGTTCCTCTTGTACAGTCAGCAAGTAATCTTTTCCCAAAACCAAACTTACTTGTTCGCTATGAAAGCCATATGTTTTATCTTTTGGGACGACCATGCGAGCAATAATAACTAAATGGTCTTCATAATCCTCTATTTTGGGACGTTCTGTCACATTGACCAAATCTTCTAGAACCAGAGGATGCAAATCGAACTCTTTTCCCAAACGTCGCAAAATATCTTCACTACCTAAACCTTGCACGTCCACCCATGACACCGAGTTCGAGTTATGTATATAGGTGGCGGACTCTTCCGGTGTTGTGACTTCCTTACACATAGCATGAGTTGCATCATAATCAATCAATTCAATCTTTGGTATTGGCGCATCTGCATCAACGATCAGAGCTCCCGGTAGATCCCCTGCTTGATGATAGAAGTCCTTTGGGCGTGATTGTTTAGCTGCTAAACGGAAATAGCGAGATTTTTTAGACATGCACTTTTCCCATTGTGAGGAATGACTCAAAGGTTTTTGATTTTTGAGACTCGCAGAGGGCTAACGGTTCTAAGTACAGATTAAGCAATTAGCCATTAGCACACCATCACTCTTGAGTAATTCGCTTTAATTGTACAATGACTCTCTCTAATTCTTCACTCAAAAAACTCGCCCCAGCTTCTTGGTAAACTGTGTTCCAAGCTACAGCAGTACCATGATCTTTACGCGCTTTGAAGAAAAATTCGGCACAATATACAAATTTATAGAAAACAATCATTATTGCTATATCATCAGAAAACTTCTGCTTGTTCAAGCACTGCAACTGCTATATCTTCCATTCAAGTTCCATGCGACGCGATTCCATTTTCTATCAGCTATTTCAGCAGTTTCCTGTCTTACTTTTTGAACTACTAGAAACTCAGCCTCCAAATGCTGCTAACTATCGCTTTGATTCGGTGGCAGTTAAAGAACCTAAGTTTGAAATCGATGGCGTCTTTCTACCTCCAGAAACTGACGAAGCTGGAGTAGTCTATTTCTGTGAGGTACAGTTCCAGAAGGATGAACGGCTTTACGAACGCTTATTCGGTGAATCGTTGTTGTATTTTTACCGGAACCGAGATCGCTTCTTAGACTGGGAAGCAGTAGTCATTTATCCTGGACGTAGCGCCGAGCAAAGTAATTCTCACCCGTATCGTGCGATGCTAGGGAGTGACCAAGTACATCGGATCTATTTGGATGAACTTGGCGATTTTCGTACCTTGCCGTTAGGGGTGGCGTTAATGGTGCTGACGATAATTCAAGAGGCACAGACACCTGAAGCCGCAAGATATTTGTTAGAGCGATCGCAGCAAGATGGGTCTAATTCCCCAAAGAGTCGCGTCATAATGGAGTTGGTAACGACGATTGTGGTATATAAATTTGAAACGTTGAGCCGGAGAGAAGTAGAAGCTATGCTCGGTTTGAATCTGCAAGAAACGCGAGTCTACCGCGAGGCAAAAGACGAGGGACGACAGGAGGGACGACAGGAGGGACGACAGGAGGGACGACAGGAGGGACGACATGAAGAAGGTCGATCGCTCATCTTGCGACAATTAACACGCCAAGTTAGAGTCGTGCCAGATGTCATGCGATCGCAAATCGCCGCGTTGTCCCTTGAGCAAATCGAGTCGTTGGGTGAAGCGCTGCTCGATTTCAACAATGTAGTAGATTTGGAAAACTGGTTGGCAGAACACAGTCAATAACCTATCCATCACAAGGGACTGTAAAAAACTACGTTACTCAAATTTTAGGGCGGCTCAGACTGCGTGATCGCATTCCCGCCGCCCTTTAGGCTAAGGAAAATTTGGCAAAGTGAGAATTGGTAGTCAGTGGTAAGTCTTAAGTCGTATAAAATACAACCATTAACCATCAACTCACAACTATTACATCATACCCATACCACCCATACCACCCATACCACCCATACCACCCATACCACCCATACCACCCATACC
>JAQYWP010000944.1 GCA_029379285.1 Rhizonema sp. PD38 | reverse complement strand
ATACTTAACAGTGTACTATCAAAACGCGATCGCTTTACAAATTCTCGATGGATTATCACATCTGTTTATCTGCTAGCTATTTATAAATTCGCTTCGACAATAAAAGACACATCCTCATAGAGTGCGGCGATGAAACAACGAAAATCAATACTTGCCATAGGAGCTTTACTATCTTTTACCCCCCCTTTTATACGAGTCACAGCAGGCGGGGGGGGACACACACTCACGTCGAACTCATCTTATCCAAATGCTAAGCTTCGAATTAGCAATTAGCCATGAGCAATGCTTACTTTGCTAATATACCTTGCTTCACATAAATTGGACGAATAAGTTCTCTTAAAGTAGGTAGTTGTTTGATAAAAATCAGAGAACCTAACATACAAACAAGGCCATCAATGATGATTGTATTAGAAACACCAATGTAATTTGCTAAGGCACCTCCTAACAAATTACCAATGGGTAGTATTCCTAAGAATGACATTGTGTATAAACTCATGACTCGTCCGCGCTTATCCTCATCCACAATTGTTTGTACAACTGTATTTCCAGCAGCAACTTGCATGATTGTGCCGAAACCAATAAATAACATTGTAAATAAAGAAAGTGGTAGAAAGCGAGATAAAGCAAAACCAATTAGCCCAAGTCCTAAAATGCCGGGTGCCAAAGCCATAACTTTACCAAGTCCCAAAACTGTCTGCCGTGTTGCCAGATAGATTCCACCAGCTAATGCTCCGACTCCTGAGGCTGCGATCAAAAATCCTAAAGTTTCTGCCCCACCAGCAAGGATTTTCTCAGCAAAAATTGGGGCAAAAATAGTATATTGCATTCCAAAGAAGCTAACTAATGCTGATAGCAACACAATGGAGCGAAGTGGTGGAAAGCCAAAGACATAATCAAATCCCTCTTTAATTCTTTGTAAGGGACTGGCATTAGTAATTAGAAATTTTTTAGGCTTAATATGCATTGCTAATAAAGCAATAATGACTGCAATGTAGCTGACACCATCAATTAAAAAACAATAACCGGCACCAACTTGTGCTAAGAGTAAACCACCGATCGCCGGGCCAATTAACCGCGCACCATTGAACATCGTCGAGTTAATGGCGATCGCATTCGTTAGATCTTCTCTATTTTCCACTAACTCAACCACAAAAGCTTGTCGTGCAGGTGCATCGAAGGCATTGATAAATCCTTGAAACAAGCTTAAAACAATAATGTGCCAAATATGAATCACCCCAGTCAATGTTAACACTGCCAGTGCTAACGACTGAATCATCGCCAGTATTTGTGTCCCAATTAAGGTGCGATGGCGGGAGAAGCGATCCACAAATACCCCACCAAAGGGAGACAGAAAAAAGCTGGGAATTTGACTAGTAAATCCGACAATTCCCAGTAGCAGAGCAGAGTTGGTTAAATGATAAACTAACCAAATTGTAGCAAGTTGCGTCATCCAAGTCCCAATCAGGGAAATACCTTGTCCGGCAAAAAAGAGACGGTAGTTTCGCGACTTGAATGCTGGTAGTATCAGTCGCTTTTTTTGGTTTGCACCTGTAGGATTCATTGCAGTTTTTCTTTAAAGATAGGCGCTGGCTAGGCTACACATTAAAATGAATAGTCTTGAATGAGTTCTGGGTATGAGAGTTGATGTTGTGAAAAACTTTACACCCGGCTTTAACCGAACAATCCTCATAATTAAAAATGACCGAGCCTGCATAATTCTTGTTTAAGTTCAACTTTTACGATAGCTTGGTCTAAACTTAAACCTCTACCACCTAGAGGCTGAATATAATACTTCCTAGTACGGTTTTTCATCCCTCAGGAGACGACAATGGAAATAGAGTTACCCTTCGGGTGACGCTCGTTCGTCGCTAACGCTACCCCTGACGCTCGAAGACTCGCTAACGCTAACACCAGTCCCCTAGGGAGGGAAACCCTCCTGCAGCGCTGGTTCACTATCCCAAACAGCTATCAACCTTGCATTTCCGACTTTTCAATTTTTAATTCCGCGCCTACAGTAGTGTAGTTATTGAGACTTAAACATTTTTGCTGAAAAAATAAGCCTCAAAACTATACAGGGCAAGGGAAATACACCCTCTGCCTAAAAATGCCTGAAACCCATATATATCAACTTATCAGTGAAAATAATGTCAACGTCTCTCTATATATACATTTGAGGTTCAATTCTTGCTATTTTTTGTCTAAGTCCCATTATTTTCTTTTGAGTTACATACACAAGACACTCAAGATCTCTCTAAACGATCACCCCTCTCCCAAACTTGGGAGAGGGGAAGGGGTGAGGGCTACCCTACTTGACTTTCACGCTCACGATGGCAGACATTCCAGGTGTAATCCGTGATTCGTAACCTTTAATGCCTTCTGGATCGAAAACAACTTTTACCGGGATGCGCTGGACAATTTTGGTAAAGTTACCTGTGGCATTATCGGGTGGTAAAAGAGCAAACTGAGCGCCAGAACCAGGTGAAAGGCTATCAACTCTACCCTTAAAAACCTGGTGGGGAAATGAATCTAGCTTAATTTCGACTTCCTCTCCTGGCTTCATATTTTCCAACTGGGTTTCTTTGAAGTTGGCGACAACCCAATATTCGTTATTGACAATTGCTAACAGAGGTGATGCAACTTGTACGCGGTTGCCAACTTCCACTGTTTTCCGCCCCACTCTTCCGGTGGCAGGTGCAAGAATACTAGTGTATGAAAGCTGTAGCTGCGCGTCTTGTAAAGATGCTTGTGCTTGTGCGATCGCTGCTTTTGCGGCTTCATACTGACTGCGATTTGCCACTGTCTGTTGTTCGCCTGCAGTCGCTTGTTGCATTCCGCCTTTGGATGTTGCTAGTTTTGATCTCGCAGTCACGATACCTTCTTGCGCTTGTGCCAGTTGTGACTCAGCTTTCGCAACCCCAACTTTGGCAGCAGCTAACCGTGCTTGTGCTTGTGCGACTCCTTGAACGGCAGCACTCTTTTGGGCAACAACCACATCATATGCAGCTTTGGAAGTTTCTAGTTGCTGGCGTGCAACTGCGCCTTGATTAAATAAGGAGTTGTAACGGTTGTAATCAGCTTGCGTTTTTTGTAAATTCGCATCAGCTTGTGCGACTTGTGCTTGTGCTGCGGGAATTGCTGCTTGTGCAACCTGAACATCAGCTTGCGCTGCCGGTATCCCCGCTTCCGCTTCTTTCATTGCTGCTTGCGCTGTAGAAATCGCGGAGACGGCACCACTCACATCTCCCTGTGCTTGGGCTGTCTTAGCAGTGGTTGTTTGTGCTGATAAGTTAATATTTGCTAATGCTGCATTCGCCTGACGCTGTGCGCTCAGTAAAGATGCTTCTGCTTGCCTTACTTTGGTGGCATAATCCTGTGGATCGAGTTTCACCAGTAACTGTCCTCGTTGCACCTGCTGGTTATCATTCACCAACACTTCACTAACAGTCCCTGCTATCCGAGAACTCACTTGGTGAACATGCCCTGATACTGTGGCATCGTCTGTTTCTTGATGAGTGGAGGCAAATTGCCACCAATGATAACCGAAAGCACCAGCAGCGATCGCTCCTACACCCAATCCCGCTAAAATCAGAGCCGTCGGTTTCTTCCGCTTGGGTGACTCTGGCAATTCCGGTTTGACTTCTTCAGACGGTTGTACAAGGTTGACATCTGGTGCACTAACACGTTCTAGTGTCTCCAAATCGGTAATCAGTTCTTTCTCTAAAACTATAGTTTCGTTGTGTCCGTTGCGTTCGGTTGAAGTGGTGTTCGTGCTTTCCATGATGTTCCCCTCGCTAATCATTAATGGTCGTTTATTTAATATACGTAGTATTATGA
>JAQYWP010000943.1 GCA_029379285.1 Rhizonema sp. PD38 | reverse complement strand
GTTTTTAGGAGTTTAGTACTGCTCTCACACATCTACTGTAAAACGCTTTTAATTGTTCTGGCGTTGTGGTTCATCGTTACTTGTGTGACATCCCTTTCTCTGCGATTCCATTGAAGTCATTAATATAGCGTAAGGAGAAGGTGAATGATTATTTTGCGATCATTCACCTTCTCCTTACACTCCAAATTTTGTTAAGCTGCGACTGCTGTACGTTCCAAGAGTCCTTCTTTTTGTGCCATTAATAACATGAGGTCAATCACGCGATTGGAGTAGCCCCATTCGTTGTCGTACCATGCTACAATCTTGAAGAAGTTTGAGTTTAGCTCAATCCCAGCACCAGCGTCGAAGATACTGGATCGAGTATCGCTTTGAAAATCTGTGGAAACTACTTCATCGTCTGTGTAGCCTAAAATACCAGATAATGCTCCCTCTGCAGCCTGCTTCATTGCTGCACAGATTTCTTGATAACTGGTCGCTTTGGCACTTTTAAAAGTTAAATCTACTACCGAGACATCAGGAGTAGGAACGCGAAATGCCATCCCAGTTAACTTACCCTTTAACTCTGGCAGTACTAATGCCACGGCTTTTGCCGCCCCTGTGGAAGAGGGAATGATATTTTGTGCCGCACTGCGACCACCTCGCCAGTCTTTCTTACTCGGTCCATCTACAGTGGGTTGAGTGGCAGTCATAGCGTGAACTGTGGTCATTAACCCTTCTGCTAAACCGAAGTTGTCGTTGAGAACTTTGGCTACGGGTGCCAAACAATTAGTCGTGCAACTGGCGTTAGAAACGATGGTATCTTTTGCTGGGTCGAATATGTGATGATTAACACCTACTAACAGTGTAGGAACTTTATCTGGATCTTTAGTGGGAGCAGAGATTATAACTCGCTTTGCCCCAGCTTGGATATGGTTTGCCGCCCCTTCATAGTTAGTGAAAAGTCCCGTAGATTCAACAACATAATCTGCACCCAATTTACCCCAAGGCAATTCTGCCGGATTCCTAACTGACACACAAGGAATAAAGTGTCCATCGACAACAATGCCATCATCCTTTACCTCAACCTTGCCCTTGAAATTTCCGTGAGTCGAGTCGTACTTTAATAAGTAAGCAAGATTATCCGGTGGTACCAAGTCGTTGATACCAACAAACTCAATGTTGGGGTTGTGAATCCCAGCGCGAAACGCCAACCGTCCAATCCGACCAAATCCATTGATGCCAACTTTCAGTCTAGTCAAGGTGAAACCTCCTGTAGGGAGTAGAACGTATGCAGGAGTGGGGAATAAGGGCTTACGCATCTTTCTTGCCTCATGTCCCTTATTGACTCACTCTCCACTTTCCACCCACACAATTCTTCATGACCTAATCCTGACAGTAGATATCGAAAAAGGCGGATTTGATTGGTATATTTTAAGGTTTATTTGATACTCATATGGCTTCAGTAGTAACCACAATCGTGAGATTCCTGACTTAAAGAGTTAGCGATTGCACATCTGCTCATCTTTCTGCCAATTTTGTAACAAGTTGTTCTTCTGTTGGCGAATTTCCTGGCTAAATAAGATTTGGGTATCTTAGATAAAATCGATGTAAGAGAAGAGGAGCGAGAAACAATCGTGACTACAGTAGTCAAATCCATCACCCTAGAAAAATTCTTGCAACTACCCGAAACTGAACCCGCTTCTGAGTACATCGACGGTGAAGTTTACCAAAAACCCATGCTACAAGGAGAACATAGCCGATTTCAAGGTAAATTAGTTACGACCATTAACGAAGTTGCGGAACCTCAAAAAATCGCCTTAGCATTACCCGAACTACGTTGTACATTTAGCGGTGCTACCATAGTTCCCGATGTTACCGTTTTTCTTCGGCAACGTATACCCCGCATTGAGTCGGGGAGAATCGCCAACCGTTTTGAAAGTCATCCCGACTGGGCTATCGAAATTCTCTCACCAAACCAAAGTCAAACTAAAGTTCTTCGTAACTTGCTACACTGTTCTAAAAATGGCACAGAATTAGGTTGGTTAATTCTTCCCGAAGAAGACAGCATCTTGACTGTACACTCCAATCAACGCATTCAACTGCTTGCAGGTATCGATCCACTTCCTATCCTCAGCAATATTCACCTATCGCTAACCGTCGAGCAAGTTTTTCGCTGGCTAAATATCTAAATCTTTTCTGGCTAATCAATTATCAAAGAGGCAATTGTCAAAGATGAGCAAAGACACAAATTCCCCTCACTCAAAAAAAGCAAGGGGTTAGCATGACTGGGACGCCCAATGACGATCCGGAAAAATATGGGGAGGAATGGGATCCAGTAAAAGAAACAAGGGAATGGTCATCAGCGGGTTCAGAATTAGCCTGTTTCGCGCTTGCCAGAAGCAAAGGTAAGCGATTAATCCAAATCATTAACACCAAACGTGAGCCTTTCCCAATTATTTGTATTTTTGAGGATTACCCAGAATGACTGAAGTACAGGCAACAACTAACCAAATCCCAGTAAGCGAATTAATTACCATGCTGACTGCCATCAGCGAGCGTAACTACACCCAGTTTCAGCAATTGGAAAATGCTTTTGTTTCTCGATATGGGATTGAAGTATGGCAGGAATTTTTTAACTTTCGCTTACTGCCTGGGCTAGACAAACTTTCTAGTAACTGGTTATTGGTTCAGTTTTGCAGTGCGGGGATAGTGTCTGTCAAGAAAGTAGCAAACTGACCAGCACAAAGAGAACGCGATCGCTACAATAGCCACTTAATAACAATGGTATAAATGAATAGTTGTTTTCGATTTGTCTCGGATTGGTGTACTAGATGTTAGTAAAATTAACTTTGAGATTCAGCTAAGAGTCTTTCTTGAAGGTTTTTCATAAGGTTTTCGCCTGTCTCGTCAGATAACTCACTAGCCATTTCACCAGCGATAATCATTGCCGCGTGTACACCACCCATGCCTTTTACTGAGTGATCGCCTGGTTCCGCTGATACGCTCCAATCAAAACGAGTCTTAGCCTGATGCAAGTAGTAAACCATGTCTTCCACATTCACCTTGCCTCGTGGCATACAACGGTCAAGGATTGCACCTGCAAGGATAGATAGGCTGAGGATGCCAATGTTTTTTACCAACAGATGTTCTTTGGGATTAGCCCACTCCTGTGCAAACACATTTTTGACTGCCTTCCAGTAGTTGCGAATGATAATGTACTGTGCTAGAGGATTGGTTAAATCACGGAGATACTGGCTTTTTGTGATTGTTCTCTTGACACCATTCTTGAGAGCCACAAAGTTTGTAGGACGGCTCAAACCTTGAACTCGAGAACCTTTTTTTGCACCTCCCATGTGAATTAGACCATGCCAAGGGGAGTCAGGATCGTCTGCTAACTTTTCCGCAATCCACTGGTCAAGTTGATTTTTAATTTTTTCCTGTTCGGGCGTGAGCATACCTCGCATAAAAAGAAGTTTTCGTCGTCAAAACTGCTATAAAATAGCTTTTAGATTGTCTGGTCAAGGAACAAATGTTATCTAAACTAAAAGTTCAGCATTACAAGAGCCTCTTTGATACCGAAATAGACTTACGACCGTTGACTGTATTTATTGGACCTAATGGTTCTGGGAAGTCGAACATTTGTGAAGCTCTAGCTGTATTGTCTAATTTTATCCAAAAGCTAATAGCGAGTTCAATTAATAATGAAGTAATAAATTTTTTCTCATGGTCTTTAAACACTCCAAATAAGAATCAGCAGAATATTGAACTAAAATTTTGGCAGGGAAAGCAAGATTATATTTCATTTGAGGTTAGTACTCTTCATACAAAAGAAAACGAGCATTCAGAACAATATAAAAATATTTTAA
>JAQYWP010000122.1 GCA_029379285.1 Rhizonema sp. PD38 | reverse complement strand
ACTTTCGGGTTTATTTAAGTTGTTCGCTACAAAGGGAGTTGAATGTGTGCTGCTAAATGCTTGCTACTCAGAAGTGCAAGCAAATGCCATTAGCCAACACATCAATTATGTGATTGGCATGAATCAGGAGATTGGGGATAAAGCAGCGATTAATTTTGCTGTGGCATTTTACGATGCATTAGGAGCTGGAGAAGAAATTGAATTTGCTTTTGAGCTTGGCAAATCACAGATTATTGGTTTGAAGCAACACCAGACTCCAATACTGAAGAAAAAACAACTAATCAATTTATCCGCTCATCAAGTTGAGCCCAATGTCAAGGCACGTCAGCGCATTTTTATCAGCTACAAACGTGATGCCGAGCCAGATGAAGCTCTCGCCTTGCAAGTTTATCAGGCCCTGGAGCAACAGCATGAAGTCTTTATCGACCAGAGAATGCAGGGAGACACTCGCTGGGATACTGGCATAGAAGAAGAAATTTGTCAAGCAGATTTCCTCATTGTCTTTCTTTCGGCTCGCTCGGTGAATAGTGAGATGGTGGAGCAGGAAATCCGCATAGCGCATACCACAGCGCAATTGCAGTTCGGGCGTCCCGTTATTCTCCCTGTGCGTTTAGGATATCGAGAGCCGTTTCAGTACCCCCTGAGTGCCTACCTTAATCAGATTAACTGGGCTTTCTGGGAAGGCGATGTGGATACGCCACGCTTAATAGAAGAGTTGAGACAAGCTGTGTCTGGTGGTGAATTGAGTATTGGGGAGCAACTCAAGGCTAATCTACTCCAGAAAAGGGAAGCGGTACGATTAGCTCAGCCGTTTCCTTCTGCATAACCGATTTCGCTGGAAATGCCAGAAGGGACGATGGACAGTGAATCCGCTTTTTACGTGGAACGGCCATCGGATGCGATCGCATTGAAGACAATTGTACAACGGGGAGTCACCATTGCGATTAAGGGAGCGAGGCAAGTCGGTAAGAGTTCGTTATTAATTCGCACAATCGATGCTGCGGTTAATACTGGTAAGCGAGTTGCCTTTCTTGATTTTCAGTTGTTTGAAAAAACAGCTTTAACAGATGCGGAGCTTTTCTTTCGCCAGTTCTGTTTTTGGTTGACCGATGTGTTAGAAATGGCAGACAGAGTTGACGAGTATTGGAATACACCACTGGGGAACAGTCAACGTTGCACGCGCTACGTCGGGCGTTACATCTTGAAGGAATTGGGCAAACCCCTGGTTTTAGCAATGGATGAGGTGGATAAAGTTTTTAACGCAGATTTTCGCAGTGATTTCTTCGGGATGTTGCGGAGTTGGCATAACAGCCGTGCTACCACTCCTATTTGGAAGCAGCTTGATTTAACTTTAGTCACTTCTACTGAACCATATCAGCTGATTGACGACCTCAACCAATCTCCCTTTAATGTTGGGCAGGTGATTGAGTTAACAGATTTTACACCCCAGCAGGTACGGGATCTCAATCACCGTCACGGTTTGCCACTCAACTCAAACGAGGAACGGCAATTGATTGCGTTGTTGGGAGGACATCCTTATTTAATACGGCGATCGCTTTACTTAATTGCCAGTAAGCGAATCACCACTGCTGAGTTGTTCGCCAATGCTACGACAGATCGCGGTCCCTTTGGGGATCATTTGCGTCACCACCTTTCGCTACTGCATAACAAAACAGAATTGATTCAAAGTCTGCTGCAAATCATTCGTCAGAATACTTGTTCTGATAAGCACATTTTTTGGCGTCTCCGAGGTGCGGGTTTGGTGCGCGAAGAAGGACGAATAATTTTGCCGCGCTGTCAGCTTTACACCGACTATTTTCGGGAGAACCTCCGTGAATGAAGTAAACATTTACACTATTGGTGGGACTGTGCAGGCTTGTGGAGGCATTTATATTTCCCGTCAAGCTGATGAGGAACTGCTGACACTATGTCGAAAGACAGTTTTTGCTTATGTTCTTACCCCACGTCAGATGGGTAAATCGAGTTTGATGGTGCGTACTGCTGAAAAACTGGCAGAAGAAAATATTCAGTCGATTATGATTGATTTGACTCAGCTAGGGGTACAACTAACTGCTGAACAATGGTATCTCGGATTACTCACGATTATTGAAAAAGTACTGGTGCTAGATACAGATGTGGTGCAGTGGTGGCAAGCACACACCCATCTGGGATTAACACAACGGCTGACTTTATTTTTTCAGAAGGTTTTGTTGGTTGAAGTGACAACACCAGTGGTGATTTTTGTAGACGAGATTGACACTACCCTCAGCCTGGATTTTACAGACGACTTTTATGCCGCGATTCGCTATCTCTATGTTGCTCGTTCCTTGGAAAAGGAGTTTCGGCGTCTTTCCTTTGTTTTGATTGGTGTAGCCACTCCAGGCGATTTGATCCGAGATTCCAAGCGAACACCATTCAATATTGGACAGCGTGTGGATCTGACTGATTTTACCTTTGAGGAGGCAAAACCGTTTGCTGACGGCTTAGGGCTGCCAAAGGATGAAGCGCAACAGGTGCTTTCAAAGGTGCTTAAGTGGACAGGAGGACACCCCTATCTAACACAGCGCCTTTGTAACATCATCAGAGCGCAAGATAAAAGTCGTTGGTCAAAAGCTGAGATTGACAGTACAGTCAGCAGTACATTTCTTGGAGCAATGAGCGAGCAAGATAATAACTTACAGTTTGTGCGTGATATGCTAACCAAACGCGCACCAGATCCAGAAGTTTTGACCACATATCGAGAGATTCGTACAGGTAAACGTCCTGTTCCTGATGAGGAGCAGTCGATAGTTAAATCTCACCTAAAGTTGTCTGGTGTTGTGCGTCGTGAAAACGCTGTATTGAAGGTGCGTAATCGAATCTATCAGCAAGTTTTTGATCGCAAGTGGATCAATGAACATTTGCCATTGAACTTGCGGGATATGTGGGAACGCCTTAAACCAGCACTTCCTTATCTTAGCGGAGCGTTAGTGATTTCAGTTTCTATGGGGGGATTGACATGGTACGCTTTTGACCGTGCAAATGAAGCACAACGGCTACAGATAATTGCACAAACACTACAGATAAATGCACAAACACAATCATCAGAAGTATTTTTTGCCTCGCACTTAGAGATAGAAGCACTGATCAACGGTATCAAGACAGGGAAACAACTGCAAAAATTCAAATCGGCAAATGCAGACACTCAGATAGGAGTGAAGACGGCGCTGCGTCGATTTGTGGATGATTCAAGAGAGTATAACCGTTTGGAGGGTCATAGCTCTGAGGTTATTGGCGTGGCATGGTCACCGGATGGTCAAACTCTCGCCTCGGCAAGTTCTGACAAAACGGTGAAACTGTGGGGGCACGATGGCAGTTTGAAAGCCACTCTCTCTGGGCATAGCAATGCGGTTACGGAAGTGGCATGGTCGCCGGATGGTCAAACTCTCGCCTCGGCAAGTTGGGACAAAACGGTGAAACTGTGGGGGCGCGATGGCAGTTTGAAAGCCACACTCACTGGGCATAGCGATGCGGTTTGGGGCGTGGCATGGTCGCCGGATGGTCAAACTCTCGCCTCGGCAAGTCAGGACAAAGCGGTGAAACTGTGGGGGCACGATGGCAGTTTGAAAGCCACTCTCTCTGGGCATAGCAATGCGGTTACGGAAGTGGCATGGTCGCCGGATGGTCAAACTCTCGCCTCGGCAAGTTGGGACAAAACGGTGAAACTGTGGGGGCGCGATGGCAGTTTGAAAGCCACACTCACTGGGCATAGCGATGCGGTTTGGGGCGTGGCATGGTCGCCGGATGGTCAAATCGCCTCGGCAAGTTGGGACAAAACGGTGAAACTGTGGGGGCGCGATGGCAGTTTGAAAGCCACTCTCTCTGGGCATAGCGATTACGTTTCATCATCTTCATCTATCTCTTCTTCTAAAAACAGCACAATTACCCGAACAAGACTGTGCTTTTCAACTACCAAGGGTTCGTCTAAGAACAGTTTACCCTGGTCATCAACAGTTGCCATCACTTCTTGTGCTTTCATCTTTCGCTCTTACGGAACCATATCTATTTTTCTACTTAATAACATTAATACAACCAACCGTACTTTGTAGTGGGTTACTCCTACAGCTAAAAAGGGCGGTAGTCTCGTTCTCAATTGAGTTCATAGACTCTCCCACTATAGCAACCTTCTCACGAGTCATAGACTTGGCTACGGTGAGAGATCGCATTTACTAATACCTGCATAGCTTCATCATCTATCAAATAAACTATTCGATAGTCGCCAACTCGATAACGGTAGTAGCCAGAATAGTTTCCCTTCAGGAGCTTAATGTTGGGGTGAAACCGAGGATTTTGCTCTAACTGTTCTAGACATCTAGCAATCTTTTTGGAAAGAGCTTTATCTGCTGTAGCATAGAATTGCTGGGCATCAGAATATAAGACAACTTCATACATCAGCGCGAACCGTTCGCCAATTTACTAAGCGCTCTTTAGAAGTTGTTTCTCGATTCTTCTTGATTGTTTCAAAAAGACTTGGAATTTTTTGGAGTTCCTCAGTTGCTTCTTCACTCTCCTTATCAGCCAGGTAAGCTACAAAGTCAGAGACTACTTGTAGACGCTCCAGAGATAATTGTTTTAGGTACTGGTTGATTTGCTCCTGGATTTCCTTTGCTGTTGATGCGGCGATCGCTTCGGTATTCTCAAGAGTTTCAGTCTCTATCGTCTTAATTGTGTCTTCCATTGCAAAAACCTTAATTTTTATCCTTCTATAGCAATCCTACATGAGTTGTGAAAATTATTTTGGGATGTAGATAAGGGAGCGGTGAAGCAGCATGCATGAGGCGTTTTCCCTCTGCTTTGTAGCTTGCTTCCCCGGAGGGGTACGACGTTCCTAGCGTCTCCCCAGTCCTCTCTTGCGAGGTGAGTGGATTCTGCTTTAGAATTCACTGATTGGCTGAATATCCATGCGAAGTGTATGAGATATAATTGAGAACAGCTATAGCAGTCCACTCATCAGTTGTGAAATTCTCTCTCTTTCTTTCCTTGGCGTTCTTGGCGTCTTGGCGGTTTATTCAAATAACTTCACAGTTGACTTTTGACGAGTTGACATGATATTGTATAGATAATGGAAAAGGTGTGCGCAGGCGAACCCACCTCTCCTACAGTAAAAACAAAAAACAAACGATGAAGTGCGCTTTGTACTCCAAAACTGTCAACGAAGTTCGTTTTTAAAGTAAAGAATTGGTAATGGAAGTTCTAAAATTTACGAGCAAGATAGATGAATCAGGATATTTGAATCTTAATATTGCAACGCAGTGGGCCGGTGGGGAGGTGGACATCGTTGTTGTTTTGAATCCAGTTTCGTCACAAGGGAAGCAAAAATCCAGCTATGATTTCTCTGACTTGGTAGGGCGGTTAACTTGGCAGGGAGATGCACTTCTTATGCAAAGGACTCTACGGGATGAGTGGTAATCGCTATGTATTGGATACAAATGCGATTGTAGCTATACTTCAAGGGAATTCTCAACTAATTCAATTACTTCAAGATGCTAATTGGATTGGAATTTCAGTGGTTAGCCAAATTGAATTTCTGGCTTTTTCTGAGTTGAGTCAAGATGATCGCCAACTTTTTCAAATGTTTCTTCAGCGAGTGGAGATTGTCGATTTAGTGGCGAGTGATGCTGTGTTAATAGAGAAAATCATTGAAGTTCGCCTGCAATATAAGTTGAAACTACCGGATGCTGTTATTGCAGCAATGGCAATCCAAAATTCAGCAAGTTTGGTGAGTGCTGATCACGAGTTTGCGAAGGTAACGATGTTAACGGTAATTAATTGGTAGCGAGGATTAAAACGCCCTTTTTATTCGCGAGTTTTTTTTCGCGAATAATGTGTTTTTGCCCAATTGAGATGCTACCAATTAATGAAGATTCTCTATCGATAATTTGTGAATTGTAAAGCGACGGGGAAGTCTTCTGTTTTTAAGCGCTGGATAACAGTTTGCAATTCATCTTTATCTTTAGCGCTGACACGCACTGCATCTCCTTGAATTGATGGCTGTACCTTTTTAAACTCGTCACGAATCAACTTGGAAATTTGCTTAGCGATTTCCTGACTGATGCCTTTTTTGAGTTTAATTTCTTGACGTACACGATTACCGCTTGCTGAGTCAATTTGACCAAAATCAAATATTTTTTGAGAGAGATTCCGCTTAGCAGCTTTTTCTCGGAGAATGCCGTGTACTGACTCTAAGGTAAACTCGCTATCAGTATTAACAGTTATATTTTCTTCACCTAATTCAACAGTCGTTTTAGTATCTTTTAGATCATAGCGGCTTTTAATTTCTCTATCAGTTTGATCAACAGCATTAACTAATTCTTGCCGATCAAAATCGCTAACAATGTCAAATGAATAAGTAGAAGCCATGAAAAATATGGGAATAGGTAATAAATGCTTGGTAATTGGTAAGTGAGTATTGGCAAGCGGTGAAGAGGGTATTGGTTATGAGAGAAGATAATTATCTTCACCACTACCTTTTACCGATTACCGATTACCCATTCCCTAATTACTATTAGCTTGGATGAGACTGAGGACGAAAAGAGTTGCAGATCCGAGGGAGCAAATCACGAACATCAGAGAACGTAAAACAGGTATATCCAAAATATAAAAAACCGAGTGCAGTAACCTAGCAGTAACAAAAGCGATCGCAGCCCCTGTAGCTAAGAGTGAATTCACACCAGTCACATATGCCATCATTGCAGCAGCGGCAAAAACCATAAACGTTTCAAACGAGTGTTGGTGTGCCCAGGCGGCTCTTTTGGCATATGGTGGCAACTTGTCAAAAATAGCACGGGGAGCGGACATATCATAGCCGCAACTTACGCGAGCATAACCTACCACCAAAAATGGTACGTAGATTAAGGCAGCAGCGGCAACAATCGAGTACAACAAAATAATCATTATCAGCAATCATGAACTAGTAGTTATTAGTCATTAGTCAAACACCAATGACAAATAACTAATCAAAGTAGAACAGTGTCACCACTTTTCTTTGTTCTTCTGCATCTTTACCTGTTTGCAACAGGGTACGACTATCGTGAAATGCAAAGCATATAAGTTGCTGACACCGGGAGACGATCTCCTTATTGCACAAGTAACTTGCCTCAGCAAGGGACATGTGATCGTTAGCGGGATTTTCCACTAAATGCATCACTTGTTCTAGTTGTTGACGCGATTCGTAGGGCTGGCGTTCTAGACTTTGGGGTAGAATCACCGTCAACAAATTCGCATCTGCCCGCATTGCTCCTTTGATAGCAGCTGAATTAGTACCAGCAGCACCAGAGGTGATAACCCGGTTCCCCGATAAAACCAGGGCATAAGTCATCATCTCTATCAAATTCTGATGAGTAATCGGGACATGACGGGAACCCAGCAAGGCGATTCTCTTAGAACCCATTTGCTGGATCGTCGCCAGTTCTTGCGCTAATGTATCGACGTTGTTAATAAGGTCTATTGACTGGCTCAAAGACGGACATTATCAGATTAAACGACCTAGATATCTTAACAGATGAATGTCTAACTTTTCACAAGTTGGGAAAAGTCAATTGGGAAAAAGGGCATTAGTCATTGGTGATTAGAGAAGAACAAGAGCTTCCCCATTCCCCATCTTGTTAAGGTAAAGCAACGGCTGGATTTAAACCGAGTTGAGACAACAAGCGATTGAGATCAAAGTGTTCAGCCATTAAATGGCGAATACAATGGACTTTAATTGGTTCGTGAACCCGCACTTGCTCAAAGGAGCGTTTAATAATTTCTACCGTAGTCAAAGTATCTAAATCTACTGACAAAATGGGGATTTCTAATTCTTCAGCGCGGTTGAGGATAAAGGTGGGGGGCGGTAGTTGCCCTGTGAGGATCAAGCATTGGGTAGAAGTCTCTAAAGCTGCTTGCTGAATTTCTACGCGATCGCCTCCTGTCACCACTGCCATATTGTGGCGTTTGCGGAAATATTTCACTGCTGCGTTGACGTTCATTGCTCCAATTGCTAAACTTTCTACCATTAAATCCAAGCGATCGCTACCTGAAAGTACTTGTGCATTTAGCTGATCTACGAGTTCGGAGACACTAACACTGCGTAACAAGTCATTTTTCGGTAACATTCCCAGTACTGGAATACCTTGCTGTTCCAAAAATGGACGGATAGTAGTGTCAATAGCTTGTAATTGTTGGGCTGGGATATCGTTGATGACAATACCAATCAACCGATCCCCCAAAACCTGCTTAGCAGACAAGAGTAGCTCAACAGAAAGTAGAGATTGATAGCGGGTTACTAATAGGACAGCAGCATCTACGACTTCAGCAACTTGCGGCAAAGATAAGTCAAATAAACAGCCTTCTGCCAAATTACCAGGTCCCTCTAGCAACATCAAGTCTCCAGGAAACAGATGTAGAGATTGAGATAGGGACTTTTGATAATCAGTTTTGTCCTCACCTTGCAGACGTTTTTGCAAGGTAGTTTCATTCAAAGCCAATATAACTGGTGCAAGACGGTTTTGAGGTAGTTTGAGGCTTTCTGCAATCAATTGAACATCTTTCTCAATCACTGTTCCTTGAACTTCACTCAAACGCGTACCTATTGGTTTGCCATAGGCAATATCTAGTCCTGCTTGCTGTAACTGATGAGACAAACCTAGAATTGTTGCAGATTTTCCACTATATGCCTCTGTCGATCCAATCAACAAATATCTAGCAGATTTTGGCACACATGCACTCCTAATTTCAAAAGTAACTAGTTTAATCGCGCTCCCAAGCATCGTCAGAGGGCAGGTATGAGTCACGGACAATTATGGAAGAAAAAGTTTCAGGTATGCTCTTGTCTTCCTTGCCTTTGTTGAGCGTTTAAGACACCCACTACAGCTATAGCGTCACGGTAGGGTGGAGTCTAAATCCCCATCTGAACACAGTAACTTAGAGCCGCCTCCAGCATAGAGTCGCGAATTCAATGTGTTTTTAACAACTAAATCGATCTTATCTAAAAAATATTAATTGGCGTGAAACCCTTAAGTAAGGTATTAGACTTATGACTCAATACGGTTCTCTTGAACACTCATTTATCTACTACCAAATAATTTAGAGACGCGTTGCTTTGTTGCGTCTCTAAACAGCCCGTATCCTGTACTGTATTGTGTTTTAATCATCTACTCGCAGCAGCTTACGATAAAATGATGCAGAAAAATCGAGAACGTGATAGCGTTTATAATTCTCAATCATATCGATCAAAAAATTAATAAACTCAAAACTAGCCATCATGATTTCATAACTTAACTCAGCATTGCCATCAAACTGTATTCGACAACGGGTTAAGTCTGAGGGCAGTTTAGCAGCATTCCACGTAGCGACAAAAGGAATATTCTCACTACCTTCTATTTTGCGGTGTCCCTCCAAAACACTTTTTTGATAAAGGCTAATAGCATAGGGCAAGAAGCTGCGTTTGCTCCCCTGAATATACGGCAAGTAAACACTTGCTTGTTGCTGAGTAGCAGGCTGAAGTTGCTCTATAGACATAATTTAATCTCCCTTCATCTAGCTTGACAATATTAATTATTTGTGATATCACAGTCTGGCATCGTCAAAAATGATTGTGGCAAATTGTAATTTGTTACAAATAGTTTTCCCTCAAATATCTATCCGCAAACGCTTCGTACGAGTTGTCTTTCTAGAAATGCAACAAAAAGAGTTAAAAAGTACGGATAAGTTGCTACTCTCGTTATAATGCCAAAGGCATTTAACAATCTTAGAATGTCAGACTATGGCTCCACTGGCTGCAAACTACTACTTAACCTACCGATGTAATGCTCGTTGTCATTTTTGTAACATATGGGCATTAGAACCGGGGAAAGAAGCTGATTTTGAAACAATTAAGCATAATTTGCACGATTTACGCCGACTAGGGGTTAGATATGTAGACTTTACAGGTGGCGAACCTCTTCTGCGGCAAGATGTTGGACAAATTTATGCGGAGGCAAAACGTCAAGGTTTTTACACTAGCATGACGACGAATACAATTTTGTATCCGAAGAAAGCTAGCGAGATTAAAGGATTGGTTGACTTTTTAAATTTTTCTCTAGACGGTGGGGATGCGGAGACTCATGATCGCTCTCGAGGAGTCAAGATTTTTGACAACTTAGTAGAGTCGGTTAGCATTGCTAAGTCTCAAGGAGAATACCCAGTACTCAATCACACTGTGACTGCCCAAAATTATCAGCACATTGACGAAGTGGCAGAATTAGGGAAAAAACTGGGTGTCCGTGTATGGTTGAATCCTGCTTTTACCGCCTACGAACACTACAACTCGGGTAAGAATCCTACCCCCGAAATGGTAACGGCCATCGAAGTTACTGCAAAGAAATATAAAAATGTCGGCTACAATAAAGCAGCACTAGCTTTTATTGAAGCTGGGGGCAATGACACCAAAAATCCCCGTTGTAAAGCGGTGGAGGCTGTGATCGCTATTTCTCCAAACGACGAACTGCTGTTGCCTTGTTACCACTTCGCCCAAACTGGAGTTCCGATTAATGGGCGACTGTACGAGCTGTATCGCGAGTCAGAAGAGGTGGAAAATTACCGCCAATCTCAAGGTAAGCTAGCTGTCTGTGAGGGATGCACCGTTTGGTGTTATTTAATACCCAGTTTCTTTATGGGTGTAGACAAATACTGGTGGTTGAATCAAGTAACTTATGCCAGCGAATTCCTGGCCCGAAAACGATTCTTACAACGAGTTTGATTCGTTTGACTCCATCTTTTATGACCTAAACGAGGAGTTAGAGGAAGAGGCATCAAATTCCATGTCTCTTCCATCCCGATTTCAAAAACGTAGACGTAAAGCTGCTCTAGTTTTGACTGTAGTCTGGAGTGGTACGATCGCATTACATTTAATCTCATGGGGTTCTTTGTTCGTACTCGGACTCAGCACTATTATTGGGATTCATGCTTTGAAAATCGTGTTTGCCAAGCACAAGGGCTATCCAGAAGATATTCAAGGTGAATGGCCTTATGTCTCAGTGCTCGTGGCAGCAAAAAACGAGGAAGCTGTCATCAGTAATCTGGTGAAAAATCTTTGTGATTTAGAATACCCAGAGGAACGATATGACGTTTGGATTGTAGACGATAACAGCACAGACAAAACACCGCAGTTATTGGCAAATCTATCAGATGAATATCACAACCTGAAAGTGCTGCGACGAGATGCACAAGCAAGTGGTGGAAAGTCGGGAGCTTTAAATCAAGTGCTACCACTGTGCAAAGGTGAGATTGTAGCAGTATTTGATGCTGATGCCCAAGTGCCGCAAGATTTGCTTGTACGGGTTATACCACTTTTTCAAAGAGAAAAGGTAGGGGCAGTACAAGTACGTAAAGCGATCGCCAACGCCCAAGAAAATTTTTGGACGCAGGGGCAAATGATGGAAATGCTCGCGGATACCTATTACCAGCAACAAAGAACAGCCATTGGTGGAATTGGTGAATTGCGTGGAAACGGCCAATTTGTCCGGCGAGAGGCACTCTTTAGTTGTGGCGGATGGAATGAGGAAACAATCACTGATGATTTGGATCTGACATTCCGCTTGCATTTAGAAAGCTGGGATATTGATTGTATGTTCAACCCAGCAGTCGAGGAAGAAGGCGTTACGAGTGCGATCGCTTTATGGCATCAGCGTAGCCGTTGGGCAGAAGGTGGGTATCAACGGTTTCTGGATTATTGGGATTGTATTCTCAAAAACCGTATGGGTACCCGGAAAACCTGGGATATGTTCATGTGGATGATAGTTATGTACATCGTACCCACAGCTATTGTACCAGATTTGTTCATGGCGATCGCACGTCATCGTCCACCGCTCTTAACTCCAGTTAGTAGCTTGACAGTTTCGATGTCAATGGCGGGCATGGTTGTTGGTTTAAAGCGGATTTATAAAGATAAAGAACTTAAATTTCAGACACATTTTCTGTTACTCTTCCAAATATTACGCAGCAGTTTGTATATGTTGCACTGGTTATTGGTGATGAGTAGCACTACAGCTCGAATGTCAGTTCGACCGAAACGGCTGAAATGGGTGAAGACTACACATCAAGGGAGTAAGATGGATGATAAATGATCAATTTTTCATTCTTTTAGGATTTAGGCAAAAGTTGCACTCGGGTTAATTTATTGAACCGCCAAGACAAGGGCAGTGCGTTGGGCGGCTCTGCCGACTTGAAGCACCTGCCCGCGCCAAGAAAGCCAAGAATGAAGAGTTTACGTAAGTCCTAAGTAGGTGGGCGGAAATAAACAGAACATGGTTTGTTGCAGTTAAGAACACGCTTAGCGCAACTAAAAGCCAGTTTCAGAAATATTACCTTTTGTCACATAGTTGTAATTTCTCCCTCCTACCTACTTATCTTTATTCTTAATCCTCATCTGCAACTGATTCATCTATCCATTCAGATGAATTTGTGGAAGCCGCTAAATCTTCTGCATCATCTGTAAATTTGATAATTTCTCCGTCAAAGAATTGTGCTAGACGCTGAGAAGCAATTTCAACTTCATCAATCTTCAAATCATCTACTGGGGCTTGAATTGGTGAGGGAGGTTGTGCTATTGGAGGATTTGATGATGGCTGTTTGGCTTGCTTTGTAATATTGGGAGAAGGGACAATCTGATTATTGTTAATGGGAGTAGACGGTTGCTGAGGAGAAGTACCGTTATTCCCAACTTTTTTGCTTTCATTAACAGGTGTAGTCTTAGACTGGTTTGAGACAAAGTTTACTTTGACTTTTTGTTGGCAAACTTTGACAAAGGCGGCTTCTATATCCACTGATTTTTTGATAGCCAACTGAACCAACTTTGGTGGCATCCCCACTTGAGCAATACCATCATTGAAACTGAGTATCCGTCCGTGTTCTTTAAACAAAGCTTTGCTGGCGGGTTGTAGAAATTCTACAACCTGTTGCCAAGTTTGTTCCCATTCTAATGGAGGAGTGGCGGAGAGAGGGGGAGA